>CAZEKK010000129.1:0-7642 GCA_964512905.1 uncultured Solirubrobacteraceae bacterium | reverse complement strand
CGTCATGTGGATCATCGTCTACACGACGATCTACATCCTGTAGCCCGCGTCGCGTCCGTGCTGAATCCGCTGCGCTCCGAGGACGAGGCCTTTCGCCTCGTCGGCTGGGTGCTCGCCGTGTGCATCGGCGTCGCGGTCGTGGTCCTCGTGGCCCGCGCGCTGCTCTGAACGGCGCCGAGCCGTCACAATCCGCCTGCGATGGCCCTCTCGCTCGATCCCGGCATGCTGCTCCTCCTCGCCACCGGCGGGTTCCTCTACGTCAGGGCCGTGCTGATCCTGCGCCGGCGCGGCCGCCGCGTGAGCCCCTGGCAGCAGGTGGCCTTCTGGCTGGGCTTCGCGGCGACCTCGGCCGGCCTGCTGTCACCGATCGACGGGTACGCCGAGGACCTGCTCAGCGCCCACATGCTCCAGCACCTGCTCATCGCCGACATCGCGGCGCCGCTGCTGCTGACCGGGCTGCGCTCCCCGGTGCTGCTGTTCGTGCTCCCGAAGCCGGTCCTCGTCCGCCTCGCCCGCACGCGGTGGCTGCGGCGCCTGTTCCGGACGATCACGAGGCCGCTGGTGGCACTCCCGCTGTTCGTGGCCACGCTGTACTTCTGGCACTTCGAGTTCGCCTTCGTGGGCGCGCTGCAGAACGACTTCGTCCACGTACTCCAGCACGCCTCCTTCGTGGCCGCGAGCATGCTGGTCTGGTGGCCGGCGCTGCAGCCGCAGAAGATGCGGATGCCCGGCGATCTGTGGAAGATCGGGCACATCGGCGCCGCGCGGCTGGCCAGCATGTTCCTGGGCATGGCCTTCGTCTTCTCGCGCGCGCCCTACTACGCCGCCTTCTACGGCGACCGGGCCCGCGAGCACGGCCTCACTCCCCTCGCCGACCAGCAGCTCGCCGGGGGGATGATGATGACCCTCGACATCATGGTGCTGGTGTTCGCGCTGTGCATCTTCTTCTGGCGTGCCTCGGAGGACGCGCTGCGCGACGAGGAGCGTGAGCGGGCCGCGGCGGCCGCCGCGGGCGGTGCGTCGGCATGACGGCGACGTAGGCCGTGGGGAGCGCTACTTGCTCGCGTCGGCGACGTAGGCGGCGAGCGCCTTGATCTGCTGCGGCGTGAGCTTGCCCTTGAACGACGGCATGACGCCCTTGCCGTTCGTAATGCGGTCGGTCGCCAGCGCGGCGTCTGGCTTGGCCTGATTCAGGTTCGGTCCGGTCGTCCCGCTCGTGCCCGCCGCCGCGAGCGTGTGGCAGGAGCCGCAGTTCTCAACGAAGATCTGTTCCGGGCTGCCCTTGGGCTTCCCGGCGTCGGCGAGCACGCCCTCGTCCTTGCCGGGCTTGGCGACCGACTGGGCGACATAGGCGGCGATGTTCTTCGCCTCGTCGCCCTCGGCCAGCTTGGCCGGCATCGCGCCGGTCTTGCTCGGGTAGAGGATCTGCTGGTAGACCATGCCCTCGACGGTGTCGCGGCCGAAGCCCTCCTTCAGGGACTGCTGAAACGCCTCGTCGAGGTTGGGGCCCTGGACGCCCTGCGTGCCGGCGCGCTCCAGGATGTGGCAGGAGCCGCACTTCTTGACGAACGCCTCCTTGCCCGCGACCACGTTGTCGGGCCCCCCGACGGAGCTGCCACACCCGCCGGCCGCGAGCAGCGCCGCCGCCGTGGCCGCCAGCGCCACGCCGGTGGCGGCGCGGCGCCCTGTGATGCGAGCACCCATCCTCATGATCGGCGCGGATCCTATCCCAGGGACGGGCGGGAGCGCGCTCCCGCGCACGAGCGGGCGCGGGCGCGCGGCGGCACGCCGCCGGTTCGCGTTGGTAGCATCACCGCCCGTGTCCGCCCGCCAGAAGTATCGGCTGCGCTCGCCGTCCACCGGTCGCGAGGTCATCCTCGAGGCCGAGCCCGGCGAGACGTACGTCGATCACGAGTCTGGCCGCCCGTACGAGGTCGTCGGAAAGGTGCTCCCGCTGGCGCCGTCCGACTCGCAGCTTCCGTGGGCGGTCGAATATCTGCGCGTGTGCAACTGGTGCGACCAGTTCGCGCAGCGCGACTTGAACGACTGCCCGACCTGCGGCCGCCGCATGGCCGCGCTCGGCAGCTAGCCCCGTCTCCGGAGGCCACGACATGCCCCTGCGCCGAATCCTTGCCGTGCTCGCCGCCGCCGCCGTCGTACCGCTGGCCGCGTGCGGCGGCGACAGCAGCCCCGACGAGGTGCCGCAGACGGTGCCCTTCTTCACCGTCCCGCAGACCGGCGGCACGCCGGCGCCCAGCGGCACGGCGACCACGCCCACGACCACGTCGACGACGGGCACCGACACGACCGGTGGCGACACCGGCGGTGGCGACACCGGCGGCACCGATGCCGGTGGCGACACCGGCGGCACCGATGCCGGTGGCGACACCGGCGGTGGCGACACCGGCGGCGACACCGGCGGCACGGGCGGCGACACCGGCGGCGACACGGGCGGTGGCGACACCGGCGGTGGCAACACCGGCGGCGTCTCCCCCGGGTAGCGCGCCGGGCCCCGCGGCCCGGCGGCGCCCGCGGGCTACGGGTTGGTGATCAGCTTCGCCGTGTAGGTGAGCCGCGCCGTGCGGTACTGGCAGAAGTACTGGGTGAACGACCCCGGCGTCTGCTGCGCCGCCTGGGTGAGCGTGTCGGAGCAGGGCTTGCCGCGGCTGGCCCGCCAGGAGTAGTCCTTCGTGAACGTCGGGCCGGCGGCGAGCGCCGGCGCCCAGGTCACGACGGTCAGGGCCACGATGTAGCCCTTGCGGACGAACAGCGTCGTGCGCAGCGGGAACTCGACGGTCTTGCCGAAGAACTTGTTCAGCTCGAAGACGTCGCTTTGGGCGTTCAGCACGAAGCGGTACTTGTTGGCGGTCTTCCGGTATGGCTTGATCACGGCGAGCCGGACCTGGGACTTCTCGCCGAGCCGCTGGGTGAAGAAGTCCAGCTGGGACTGGTTCGGCTTGCCCAGCTGCATGGTGAAGGACACGATCCGGCCCTCGCGGGGCACGACGAACGGGTCCTTGACCTTGTTCACCTGCGTCTGGAAGCCGGTCACGCGGCTCACGGCCTGGCAGTTGTCGGGGCAGGTCGGCGGATTCTTCTCGACCGTGCGGCCGATCTCGATCTGCGTCGCCGACGCAGCGGAGGGAGCAAGGACGGGGATCGCAGCGATGGTGGCGATCAGCACGAAGTAGCGTTTCATCACGGTTCATTCAACACGACCGGACCCCGGAAAGTCGCAGTTGGGCCGCCGCTTGCGCCCTCGGGGCGCGGCGCCGCGGGCCGAAGGCACTGGGCCGGTAGGCTCTCCCGCCGGGATGGCGGCTGTCGAGACACGGGGACTCGAGCGCGAATTCAAGGGCGGCCTGACGGCCGTCGCCGGCATCGACCTCTCGATCGCGGCGGGCGAGGTCTACGGCTTCCTCGGCCCCAACGGAGCCGGCAAGACGACGACCGTTCGCATGCTGGTGACGCTGCTGCTGCCGACCGGCGGCAGCGCCACCGTCGCCGGCCACGACGTCGCCACCGATCCGGGCGCCGTGCGCAAGCGCATCGGCGTCGCGCTCCAGGAGGCGGCGCTCGACCCGCTCATGACCGGCGCCGAGCTGGTGGGGCTGCAGGGGACACTCCACGGCCTGGACCGGGAGGGCGCCCGCCGGCGCGGCGCCGACCTCATCGAGCGCGTCGGCCTCGTCGAGGCCGCCGACCGGCGGGTCGGCACCTACTCGGGGGGCATGCGGCGGCGGCTGGACCTCGCGATGGCGCTCGTCCACGACCCGGAGGTGCTGTTCCTCGACGAGCCGACGACCGGGCTGGACCCCGTCTCGCGCCTGACGCTGTGGGAGGAGGTGCGCCGGCTCAAGGCCGAAGGGACGACCGTCTTCCTGACGACGCAGTACCTCGAGGAGGCCGACCAGCTCGCCGACCGCGTCGGGATCATCAACGCGGGCAAGCTCGTCGCCGAGGGGACCCCCGCCGCCCTAAAGGCGCAGGTCGGCCGGCCGCGCCTGGACGTCCAGCTCACCGACGGCGGCGACCGCGCCGCCGCCGCGGAGGTCCTGTCCCGGTTCGGCACGCCGCTGCCGCTCGTGGACGGCGGCCCGGTGTCGGTCTCGCTCGAGCAGGGGGCAGCCGAGATCGCGCCCGTCGTCCTGGCCCTCGACCAGGCCGGCTTCCACGTCGCCCAGCTCGAGCTCGTCCAGCCGACCCTCGACGACGTGTTCGTCGAGAAGACGGGCCGCCACCTCGAGGGCGCCGCCGAGACGGCGCCGTCGTGACCCGCGTCGTCACCGCGCTCGGGCGCCGCGCGCTCGTCAACTCGCTGCGGCGCCCGCAGTTCCTGGCGCCGATGTTCATCTTCCCCACGCTGCTGATGGCGATCAACGTCGGCGGACTGTCGGGCACGACGCGCCTGCCGGGCTTCCCGCCCGGCACGGGCTTCCTCGACTTCCAGCTGGCTGGATCGATCACCCAATCCCTGCTGCTCGGCGGCGTCTCGGTCGGGATCGCCACCGGGCTGGAGATCGAGAGCGGCTTCCTGGACCGGCTGGCCGCCGCGCCGATCGCCCGCTCGGGGATCGTGCTCGGCCGGCTCGCGGGCACGGCCGGGATCGCCGCCGCCCAGGTGAGCTTCTTCCTGGCGATCGGCCTCGTCTTCGGGGCCGACGTCCACAGCGGCGTCCTCGGCGTCGCGATCATCCTGGTGATCGGGGTGATCGCGGGGCTGGGCTTCGGCGCCCTCGGAGCGCTGATCGCCTACCGCTCCAAGAGCGCCGCGCTGGTCCAGGGGATCTTCCCGCTGGCGTTCGTCGTCCTGTTCCTGTCCTCGGCCTTCTTCCCCGAGGACCTCCTCATCGAGCCGGCCCGCACGATCTCGAAGGTCAACCCCCTGTCGTTCATCGCCGACGGCATGCGCAACCCGATCGTCGCGGACGTCGACTGGGCGACGGTCCTCGCCGGCTTCGCCGCCGCGCTGGCGGTGGCCGCGCTGTTCGTGGCGCTCGCGGTGCGCTCCCTCGGAACGAGGCTGCGGGAGTCGTGACCTTCGACCTCGCCGTCGCCGCGGGCCTGGTCCGCCGGTCGTTCAACGAGATCCTGCGCGTGCCGGGAGCCGCGATTCCCGGCGTGCTGGCGCCGACGATCTTCTTCCTCGGACTCACCAGCGTCTTCTCGGCAGCTGCCGAACTGCCGCAGTACGGCGGCGTGACCTTCAAGTCGTTCATCATCGGGGTCGGGCTGCTGCAAGGTGCGTCGTTCACCGGCGCCGCCACCGGCGTCAACCTGGCCCGCGACATCGAGGCCGGCTGGTTCGACCGCCTCCTGCTCGCCCCCGTCCCACGCCCGGCGATCCTCGGCGGCCTGCTCGCGTCCGCCGGACTGCGCGCGATGCTGCCGGTCAGCTTCCTCCTCGCGGTCGGGCTGGCCGTCGGCGTCGAGTGGCCGGGGCTCGGCGCGCTGGCCATCATCGTCCTGCTCACCGCCGGCTACGCCGCGATCGTCGCCTGCTACGCGACGATCATCGCGCTGAAGTTCCGCACCCAGCAGGCCGCGCCGCTCATGCAGATCGGCGGCTTCATCGCCACCCTCTTCACGACGGCCTACGCGCCGCTCATCCTGCTCCAGCCGTGGCTCGAGACGATCGCCCGCCTGAACCCGGTCACGCAGATCCTCGAGGGCGTGCGCCAGGGCTTCGTCGGCAGCGTCACCTGGGCCGACACCTGGCCGGCGTTCGTCGCGCTCGCGGGACTGGGCATCCTGTTCGTCGCGCTGGCGCTGCGGGCGATGCGCCGCACGGCGCTCTGAGTTCAGCGGTGCCCGGGCACGAAAGAGGGCGCCGCGGTCGCGGCGCCCTCTCTCACGCCTGTGCGGCTGTCCGCTAGATCGGGGAGACGTTGACGGCCTTGGGGCCCTTGTCGCCCGCCTGCTCCTCGTAGCTCACCTTGCTGCCTTCGTCGAGCTGGCGGTACCCGTCGCCGGTGATCCCGCTGTAGTGGACGAAGAGGTCACGACCGCCGTCGTCCGGGGTGATGAAGCCGAACCCCTTGTCGGCGCTGAACCACTTGACTACACCTGTTGCCATTCTGCTGCTTCCCTCCACGGGGCTCCGGCGCGGAGAAAGCTGGCACAGCAACCACCCCGGCCTGTTGTGTACACCGGGGTCTGCCCGGCCCTTCGCCGCGAACCGTAGCAGCTAGCGGCGGACGCGCAGCGCCCAGGCCCGGGCGCTCAGCGCCCCTCGTAGGAGGCCTTGCCGGGTCCATCCGCCAGGAAGGACGCGACCGCGCCGCGGAGGTCGTCGGTCTCGAAGAGCGCGCCGGCGATCGAGGGCGTGTCGGCATCCGCCGAGGCCACGCCGCCGGCGAGCTGGGCGCGGACGATGCGCTTCGTGGCGGCGTGGGCGAGGGTCGGCCCGTCGGCGAGGCGGCGGGCGTAGCGGCGCGCCGCCTCGTCGAACCCGTCGTCGGGCAGGACGCGGTTGACGACGTTCCACCGCTCCAGCGTCTCGGCGTCGAACAGGCGGCCGGTCATCACCAGCTCCCGGGCCCGGGCGGGGCCGGCCCGCTCGGCCAGGCGCTGCGTGCCGCCCATCGCGGGGGTGAGGCCCACGACCGTCTCGACGAGGCCGAACGACGCGCCCTGCGCCGCGAGGAGGAGGTCGCAGGCCAGCGCCAGTTCGAAGGCCGCGGTGAGGCAGAGCGCGTGCGCGGCGAACACGGTCGGGCAGGGGAGCGCCTCCATGCGGTGCGAGATCTCGAGCAGCCGCGTGAACATCGCCGTCGCCTGCGCGGCATCGAGGCCGTCGAACTCGTGCACGTCCACGCCCCCCGAGACCACGCTGCCCTCCGCACGCCAGAGCAGTCCGCGCGGCCGCTCGGCCTCGGCCCGGGCCACCGCGGCCTCGACGCCCTCGATCGTCGCGGCGTCGAACAGGTTCAGGGGCGGATGGTCGATCGTGACGATCGCCAGCGGCCCGTCGGCCTCCCAGCGGACGGGCCCCGAGGTCATCCGGCCAGCTCCCGGCCCGCCGCGGCGATCTCGTCCGCGTCGCCCGCCGACGGCACCCACGGCAGTCGCAGCGGATCGTCGTGGTAGCGCGGGATCACGTGGATGTGGAAGTGGAAGACCGTCTGCCAGGCCGCCGGGCCGCACGCGTTGAGGAGGTTGACGCCGTCGGCGCCGAGGCGCTCCCCCATCCGCCCGGCGAGGCGCCGCGCCGCCGCGGCACACGCCGCCAGATCCGCCGCGTCGACCGTCAGCAGGTCAGGCGCGTGGGCGCGCGGGACGACGAGGGCGTGGCCGCGCGTGGCGGGCGCGATGTCCATGAAGGCGACGGTGCGCTCGTCCTCGTCGACGCGCACCGACGGCAGCTCGCCAGCGACGATCTTGCAGAAGATGCAGTCGGGGTCGCGGCGCATCGTCAATCCTTTCGGGAAGCCTTTTCCTCGATGCCCGAACGGCCTTCCCGGCGCTCGAGTTCCGCGAGCACCTCGGACAGCCGGACGCCCTGCCGGTCGAGCAGCACGAGGCAGTGGAACCACAGGTCGGCCATCTCGGCGACCAGCGCGGCGCGTTCGCCGGACTTGCCGGCGATCACCGTCTCCGTCGCTTCCTCGCCGACCTTCTTCAGGATCGCGTCCAGGCCCTT
>CAZEKK010000128.1:3208-7680 GCA_964512905.1 uncultured Solirubrobacteraceae bacterium | reverse complement strand
ACGGCGAGCGCGAGTGGCTGACCGGCGATCTCATTCCAGGCGACCTCACGATCCACGACCAGATCACGGCGTCGGGCGCCCCGGCGCTGCTGCTCGAGCGGTTCGCCGGCCGCCTCGAGTACCACGACCCCTGGCACCTGGACCGCGAGGTCTCCCACCTGTTCCGCGGCCGGGTGGCGTCCGCCGAGGCCGACGCCGTGCTGGCCGAGGCCGGCCTGGGCCACCTGCGCCTCGTCGACAACGGGGCGATCCACCGCCGGTCCGAGACGCTCGTCGGCATCGACCAGGCCCACGCCTACCACCTCGTGCCGGCCGGAGCGTCGAAGGCCCGGGCCGTCGCACGGCACATGCAGGCACGGGGCTTCGCGCGCGAGGAGGTCATCGCCGCCGGGGACTCACGGGAGGACATGGGCGCCGCGGCGGTGGTCGGCACGTTCTGGCTGATGCGCAACGCGATGGAGAAGGATCCGACGCTGGCCGATGATGTCGCCGCCGCCGGGAACGTCCGCGTGACCGAGGCGCGCAACGGCGCGGGCGTCTACGAGGCCGTGGTGACGACGCTCGCGGAGGGGCGCGGGGCGGCGGCGGGCTGACCCGGCCGCCCGCCCCGTGGCCGGGGCGGGCGGCGCGCGGATCAGGCGAGCGCCCGGCGGGCGGCCTCGCGCGACTCCGGCGTCGCTCAGGCGGCGCCGCGCCGTCGGCGGGTCCGCTGGCGCACCCGCTGCCACCAGCCCCGCCGCCGTGCCCAGCGGGCCGGGGGCGGGACGGTCGTGCGCACGAGCGCGACCCACTCGTCGAGCGGGAGGGTGCCGGCGATGAGGCGGCCGAGCGCCGCCGTGACCGGCGCCTCGACGCCGGCGTTCGCGACCGCAGCGGCCAGGAGCGGCACCGACTCCAGCGACTCGACCGCCTGGCCGATGCGGTCCGGGATCTCGACCGCCGCGACGCCCTCGGCGAGCAGCTCGCCGGCACGGCGGTTGCGGCTCTGCGGGGCGAGCGCCGTGGCGACGAGGTCGCCCGTGCCGGCGAGGCCAATGAACGACTCGGGACGGCCCCCCTGGCGCTCGGCCAGGCGCCAGACCTCGGCGAAGATGTGCCCGGCGGCCGCGCCCGCCGCGTTGAGGCCCTGCCCCTCCGTCGCCCCTGCCGCCAGCGCCGCCGCGTTCTTCGCCGCGCCCGCCAGCTCCACGCCGACCGGATCGTTGGAGCGCTCGCAGACCACGCCGGCGCCCATGAAGACGTCGGCCAGCGACTGGGCCAGCCCCTCGTCGCGCGCGGCGGCTACCAGGCCGGCGCCCGCGGCGACCATCTCCTGGGCGTGGGCCGGGCCGCCGATGCACGCGACGCGCGCAGGACCGAGCAGGTCGCGCAGCATCGCGGTCGGGGCGCGCCCGTCGGGCGGGACCAGGCCCTTGGCGAGCGACACGACGGCGGCGCGGTCGGGCAGGCCCGCCGCGGGGAGCCCGGCGATCACCTCGTCCAGCCCCCGTGACGGCACGCCGAGGAAGACGAGCTCCGCCCGGCCGAGGCCGCCCCCGGCCGGTTCGACGCGCAGTTCGCGCGGGAGCCCCACGCCCGGCAGGTAGCGGACGTTCTCCCGCGCGCCGGCCAGCACCTCGGCCTGCTCGGGCGTCCGCGTCTGCAGGGTCACCCGCCAGCCGCCGCGGGCGAGCAGCACGGCCACCGCGGTCCCGAACGACCCCGCGCCGATGACGACGGCGCGGCGGGCGCGGGGCGCCGGGAAGCGCGGCGGGCTGATGCGGGGGCGCTCGGGCATGAACGGGCGAGCCTAAAGCCCGAGTGCGCCACGGCGTCGGCTCGACGGCGGGCCGGCGCGGGCACGGCCGCGCCGGGTACGGTGTCCGTGCGCGCCGCGCCTGCCCACGACCCCGGAGCTTCCCGTGTCCGACCTCGCCTTCCTCTCCGCCACCGACCTCGCCGCGCGCATCCGCGCCGGCGACCTCGCCGCGCGCGACGCGGTCGACGACGCGCTCGAACGCATCGATGCCGCGCAGGGGGCGCTCAACGCCTTCACGTGGATCGACCACGAGGGCGCGCGCGCGGCGGCCGATGCGATCGAGCCCGGCGATCCGCGCCCCTTCGCGGGCGTGCCGATTGCGCTGAAGGACCTCGGCCCGGCGGCGACCGGCGCGCCGCTGACCTTCGGCTCGGACCTGCTCGGGGACCTGAAGGTGCCCCTGGACAGCGCGATCACGCGGCGGCTGCGCGAGGCGGGCTTCGTGATCGTCGGCCGGACGAACACGCCGGAGTTCGGGGCCCTCCCGGTGACCGAGCCGCGCCGCTACGGCCCGACGCGCAACCCCTGGGACACGAGCCGGACGCCCGGCGGGTCGTCTGGAGGGTCGGCGGCGGCGGTGGCCGCAGGCCTCGTGCCGGTCGCCCACGCCAACGACGGCGGCGGCTCGATCCGCGTCCCCGCCGCTGCCTGCGGCCTCGTCGGCCTCAAGCCCGCGCGCAACCGCGTGTCGATGTCGCCGCTGCAGGGCGGGTCGTTCTTCGGCGTCGAGGGCGTCGTGAGCCGCACGGTGGCGGACACCGCGGCGCTGCTCGACATCCTGGCCGGCTACGAGCCCGGGGACGAGAGCTGGCCGCCGCCGCCGGCGGCTCCGTTCGCCGAGGCAGCGGCCGCCGCGCCGGGTCGGCTGCGGATCGCGCGCACGGTGACGCCGCCGCTGGACGGGCTCGACATCGAGCCCGCGCACGTCGCCGCCGTGGACGAGGCGGCCGCCCTGCTCGCAGACCTCGGCCACGACGTCCAGGACGTCACGCCGGCCTGGGCCGCCGACTACCTCGAGGGCGCCTTCGAGGGCCTGTGGTGCGCGGCGATCGCGGCGGTCGTGAAGGCGCTCGGCCTGATTGCCGGGCGCGAGCCGTCGCCCGAGAACGTCGAGCCGCTGACTTGGTGGCTGGTGCAGCGCGGGAACGCGATGGGCGCCGTCGAGCTGCAGGACGTGCTGGCGCAGCTGGCGACCTACACCCGCATCGTCGTCGGCTCGATGACCGGCATCGACGCCGTGCTGAGCCCGACGCTCGGCGTGCGCCCCTATCCGATCGGCACGATCGATGCCTGCGGCGCCGACGTGGAGGCGGAGTTCCGCAAGGCGGTGCCCGTCGTCCCCTTCACCGTTCCCGCGAACGCGACCGGGCTGCCCGCGATCTCGGTCCCGTGGAGCCACGGGGACGACGGCCTGCCGACCGCGGTGCAGCTCATGGGCGGCCCGGCCGGGGAGGCCACGCTGCTGGCGCTGGCCGCGCAGATCGAGGCGGCGCGCCCGTGGGCCGACCGCCGGCCGGCGCTCGCGCGGGCGTAGGCCGCCGGTCGGCGCTCGCGCGGCGGGTGGGCCGCCGCACGGCAGCCCAGTCAGGAGACGGGCGACCCGAAGTTGACGCGTCCGCGGCTCTCAGAGGCGAGGGCCGAGGGCCGCGCCGCCGGCGCGGATCTCGTCGAGCGTCGTCGCCTCGAGCACGTGCTGGAGGTCCAGCAGGCGGTGGCCGAAGCGGTCGAGCGCGTCTTGGCCCACGATCGCGTGGCACGGCACGCCAGCCTGGCGGCAGCGGGTCGCGACCTCGGCAAGGGCCTTGCCCGCGAGCGAGGAGTCGTCGAGGCGCCCCTCGCCGGTCACGACCGCATGGGCAGCGCGCATCTGCGCGTCGAACCCGAGGGCGTCCAGGACGAACGGCGCGCCGGGCTGGAGATCGGCCCCGGCGGCGGCCCACAGCCCGCCGGCCAGGCCGCCCGCGGCGCCGGTCATCGGCAGGCCGCGCGGATCGCGCGGCAGACGGCGGGCCCGTCGGGCGAGGCGGCGGGTCAGCCGCCGGACGGCCTCGGGATCGGCGCCCTTCTGCGGGCCGAACACGATCGCCGCCCGCTCGAACGGGGTCCGCACGTCGCACAGCACGACGAGGCGGGCGCCGCGCAGTCCGCCCGCCTCGTGCAGCGCGGCCAGGGCGCCAGCGCCGCCGTCGGTCGTGGCGCTGCCGCCGGCGGCGACCAGGACCCGCTGCGCGCCGGCATCGACGGCGGCGGCGATGAGCGCGCCGGTGCCGGTCGTCGACGCCGCCTCGGCGTCGCGTTCGTCCTCGGCCACGCGCTGCAGCCCGCTGGCCGCGGCGACGTCGACGACGGCGCTGCCGGCGGCGTCGGCGAGCAGGACGAACGGCGCCTCGATCGGGCGGCCGAGCGGGTCGGGCACCGTCGCCGATCTCCGCTCGCCCCCGAGCAGGCCGAGCAGCACCTCGGCCGTGCCGTCCCCGCCGTCGGCAACCGGGAGGGCGTGTGCCGTCCAGCCGGCCTGCGCCAGGCCGGCGCCGATCGCGCCGGCCACCTGTGCTGCGGTGAACGTCCCCTTGAACTTGTCGGGCGCGATCAGGATCGGGCGGGGATCGCGGGCCGGGAGCATCCGGGCATCCTGCCAGCCTCGCTGGCGCTGGCGCTGGCGCTGGCGCTGGCG
>CAZEKK010000128.1:0-3108 GCA_964512905.1 uncultured Solirubrobacteraceae bacterium | reverse complement strand
GAACGGGGCGCGGGAATGGAACGGGCGGCCGCCGGACGGCGGCGTCAGTCCAGGTCGGCGAGCCGGCAGTCGCCGGGCGCCTTGTCGTCGCGCCAGCGCAGCAGCTTGGTGCCGTGGCGGATGCGCCCGTTCGAGGAGTGGTCGTAGCTGACCTCCACGACGAGCTCCGGGCGCAGGGCGATCCACTCGAGATCCTTCTCGGACTTCCAGCGGCTCGGGTCGCCGTGGCCGCGCTCCCCGGTCTCGAACGCCGCCAGCCGCGCGGGCAGCTCACGTTTCTCGGCGGCCTTGAAGCCCGAGCAGTGCCCGACGACCCGGATCTGGCCGTCCTCGCCGAAGAGGCCGAGGATCAGCGAGCCGAGCGTGCCCTCCTCCTTGCCGGGCCGCCAGCCGACCGCGACGGCGTCGAGCGTGCGCACGCGCTTGATCTTCGCCATGCCGGCCCGCTGCCCCGGGCGGTAGGGGGCGTGAAGCTCCTTGGCGATCACCCCTTCGGCCTCGCGCAGCCACGGCCGGGCCTCCTCCGCGGTGCGCACCGACGGCGCCAGCCGCACCGGCTCTGCCACGAGCGCCTCGAGCGCGGCGCGGCGCTCGGCGAACGGCCGGTCGAGCAGCACGTCGTCGTCGGCCGCCAGCAGGTCGAAGGCGACGTAGGCGGCCGGCGTCTCCTCCGCCAGGCGCTCGATCCGCGACGCCGCCGGATGGATGCGCTGCGAGATCGCGTCGAAGTCCTCGCCGCCGCCGGCGTCGGCGACGACGATCTCGCCGTCGAGGACGTAGCGGCCGGCCGGGAACGCGAGCTCCGGGAAGTAGCGCCGCAGCGGCTTGCCGCTGCGCGACTGCAGCTCGACGGCATCGCCGTCCACGAAGGCGATCGCCCGGAAGCCGTCGTACTTCGGCTCGTACGCCCAGCCGTCGCCGTCGGGCAGCGCGCCGCGGGAGCGGGCGAGCTGGGGCTGGAGCGGCGGCGCGAGCGGGAGGGCGATGCGGGCGATCGTAGCGACCGGGCGGGCCGGCCCGGGTGCCGTCCCGGGGAGCGCCGGGCGAGCCGGGGCGTGGCCGGGCGGGCGTCCCGCTACGCCGTGGCGGCCTCGGGCCGCGGGCGGCCCGGGCCGGACCGGACCTGCAGCACGAGCACGGCGCCGAAGACCAGCGCCCCGCCCGCGAGCTGGGGCGGGGAGAGGCGGTCGCCCAGCAGGGCGAAGGCCAGGCCGAGCGTGACGACCGGCTCGACGGCAGAGACGATCGCGGCGTTGGACGGCCCCAGGCGCCGGACGCCGGCCAGGAACGAGGCGAGCGGCACGACGGTGGAGACCAGGGCGATCGCGCCGATCAGCCACCAGGCGTGCGCGGCGAAGCCGAACGACAGCGACCCGAGTGCCGCCCCGGCGACGGTGAACGACACGCAGGCCCCGGTGCAGACGAGCGCCGCCAGGGCCAGAGGACGCAGTTCGCCGCTCAGGGTGTCGGCGATCAGAACGTAGGTGGCGTAGAAGGTGGCCGCGCCGAGCGCCAGCAGCGCGCCGACCCCGTCCACGTCGCCGCCGGCGCCGGAGGCGAGGACGAGGGCGACGCCGCCGAGGGCGAGCAGCAGCGCGCCGGCGCGGCGGCGGCTGGGCTGCTCACGGCCGACGACCAGCGCGCCGACGAGCACGAGCGCGGGGTAGGTGAAGAGCGCCAGTTCGGCCAGTGAGGCGTCCAGGCGCGTCAGCGACACGAAGAACAGTCCGGACTCGGCGGCGTAGAGCACGGCGCCGAGCGCGATGCCCGCGGCCATGGCACGGCGGCGCGGGATGCGGGTCCGCACGCCCGGCGCCCACGGGCGGGCGACCAGCACCCACAGGACCGTCGCGGCGATCCCGAAGCGCACGGCCAGGACGGTCGGGACCGAGGCGCCGGCGTCGTAGGCGAGCTTGGCCAGCACGGCCATCGCGCCGAAGCCGCAGGCTGCGAGCAGGCACAGCAGCAGGCCGGCGTGGCGCCGCCCGGCGGCGGCGCCGCGGCTGCGGACGCTCGCGCCCGGCCACCGCGGCACGGCGGCCGCGGTGCGGGCGCGCGCGGTCACGGCACGAGGTGGTCGCGCGCCGGCGGCTGGGTGAGCTCGCGGCGCTGCTCGGCGCCGAAGCGCGCGGAGGCGGCGCCGAAGCCGAGGCCGACGAGGAGGGGGATTCCGATGAGGGCGAGAAGAGCCATGCCGACACGGTACGCCCTGTCTGCTCAGAGTTGTAGCCTTGATTGTCTTTGTAGTCAGGAGGAAGAACCTATGACACTCCAGCAGCTGACCTACTTCCTGGCGGCGATCGAGCACGGCTCGTTCAGCGCTGCCGCCGACGCGCTGCACCTCGCGCAGCCGTCGCTCTCCGAGCAGGTCCGGCGCCTCGAGGACGAGCTGAGCTCGCCGCTGTTCGTGCGCGGGGGCCGCGGGCTGGCGCTGACCGAGGCCGGCGCGGCGCTGCGCCCGGCCGCCGAGCGCGTGCTGGCCGAGGCCGAGCAGGCCCGCGAGGCGGTCGCCGAGGTCACCGAGCTGCGCGGGGGGACCGCGTCGCTCGGCACGTTCGGGAGCGCGCCCTACTACCTGCTCGGCAGCGTGGTCAGCGCGTTCCGCTCGCGGCACCCGTCCGTGCGCGTGCGGATCGTCGGCCAGAACTCCTCCGAGGTCGCCGACCTCGTGCGCGACGGCGAGCTCGAGGCCGGGCTGATCGTCCTGCCCGTCGACGATCGCGGCCTCGACGTGCGCCCGGTCCTGCGCGACCAGGTCGTCTACGCGAGCGCCGATCCTGCCCGCGTCCGGCGCCCGGTCAGCAGCGCCCAGCTCTTCGCCGGCCCGCTGATCCTCTACGACGCCCGCTTCGGCGCCGACGACCCGACCCGCCGCCAGCTCGCCGTGCGCGCCCAGCGGGCCGGCCTCTCGGCCGAGCCCGACATCGAGGTCGAGGACGTCGGCGTCGCGCTGCAGCTCGCGGCCGACGGCCTGGGCGACACCGTGGTCGCGCGCTGGATCACGGTCACCCGGCGGTTCCCCCGGCGGCTGCGTCTCGCCCCGCTCGCCGAGCCGCTCTACGACACCTTCGCGATCGTCACCCGCCGCGGAGCCCGCCCCTCGCGGGC
>CAZEKK010000127.1:0-7710 GCA_964512905.1 uncultured Solirubrobacteraceae bacterium | reverse complement strand
CGAGGTGTCGTAGTTGGTCTCGGGGTCCATCGCCCAGGCGCCGCCGTCCGAGCCCATCGGCACGCGGGACATGGACTCCACGCCGCCGGCGAAGACGAGGTCCTCCCAGCCGGAGGCGACCTTCTGGGCGCCGATGTTCACGGCCTCCAGCCCGGAGGCGCAGAAGCGGTTGAGCTGCACGCCGGCGACGGTGTCCGGCAGGCCGGCCTTGATCGCGGCCGTCTTGGCGATGTCGGCGCCCTGGTCGCCGACCGGCGAGACGCAGCCGAGCACGACGTCGTCGACCCGGTTGGGATCGAGCCGCCCGTGGCGGGCGAGCATCTCGTGCATGAGGCCGACGACGAGGTCGACGGGCTTGGTCGTGTGCAGCGATCCGTTGCTCTTGCCCTTTCCTCGGGGCGTGCGGATCGCGTCGAAGACGAGCGCCTCAGTGGCTGGCATTCGTTGAGTCCTCTCTGGCTCGGATGAACGGCGCCGGTGACGGCGGCGTCACGAATCCTCGCAGAGGTGCGCGCGGGGAGGCTTCCCGGCCGCCCGACTGTGCGCACGTGCACAGTTCCGCGGTGCCGGTCTGCCAGGCCGCCAGACGGCGGGCGACGGGCGATCGCAGACGATTCACTGGCACAGGCGGGGTCAATCGTCTGCGATCGCCGCGGGCGGCGTCAGATCGTGAGGACCAGCACGGTGATGGCCAGCGCGCAGGCCGTGCCCGCGAACCCCATGACGGCGGCGACCCATCCGGGCATCGCCGCCGCCTCGCCCCCGTGGAGCTCATGCTCGACCGCGGCGAACCGCCACCAGCCGAACGCCATGACGGCCACGGCGAGCAGCCCGAACGCGGCGCCGAGCGCCACGTACGGCCAGGTCGCGCCCGGAACGAGTTCGGGCAGCAGGCGGCCCGTCGCCAGCGCCAAGCCGGCGGTGGCCAGGCCGGTGCGCCACCAGGCGAGGAAGGTGCGCTCGTTCGCCAGGCGGGTGCGGCGGGTCGCGTCGGTGCCGACGTCGGGTGCCATCGGGGCGATTCTCCCCCACCGCGCCCCTGGCGTGCCCGCGGCGACCGGCCGGGCGGCCCGGGCGGGTGCGCGGCGACCGGCCGGCGGGCTGGGCTCGCCCGGGCCGTGACCGCCGCGCCGGCGGCATCGGGCGCGTCATGGCGGCGACGGTCGGGCGGCCCGGACGCGCCTACGGTGGGAGGCGTCACCCACCACCGCGAGGAACCCTGACATGCCAGCACCCATCGCCCGCCGCCGCCCCGCCCGCCTGGCCCGGCTGCTCGCCGCCGCCGTGGCTGCCACGATCGTGCTCATTCAGCTCGCCGGCGCCGCCGACGCCCGCGCGGACGCCATCCAGCGCACGAGCTACGTGTCGGCCGGCGACTACCGGACCCTCGTAACGCTGTGGAACACGACCGCCTCGGCCGAGTTCCAGTGCCCGGCCGGTGCGAAGATCCGCGTCCGCTACGGAGGCTGGTGGCTCGCCAAGAACCGCCAGGAGCAGACGCTCGACTGCGTCAACGCCAAGCGCCTCTCCGTCGGCGCGTGGTCCAAGCTCGTCGCCCGGATGCAGATCAAGGTGCCGGTGAGCGGCTACGTGAAGTGGGCGTACATCACCGAGGGCCCGTAGGCGCCAAGAGCTGGGGAATCCGCTGCTGCCGCTCTCGGAACGCGCGTCCCTGCGGTCGGATTCCAAGCGACCCGGGCTGAAGCACGGCCCCAGGCGGGGCGGCTAGGCTGACGAGTTCGACCATCGGCCAGGACGTGCCCGATCACCCAAGGGGAGCCATGAAGCGCATCATCATCGGTCTGGCGGCAGTCGCAGCCGCCGCGCTCGTGCCGAGCGCAGCCCAGGGCGCCAACGTGGGCGCGGCAAGGCTGGCGGGGCAGGCGGAGCGCTCTCCTGTCTTCGTCGGGGTGGTCAGCGACGGGCGGAGCCTGGTGGCGTACGTCTGCGACGGTCGTCGCGTGTCGCAGTGGTTTCGCGGAGCCGTCGTGAATGGCAGGGCCTCGATCCGCAACCCCGCGGGAGCGCGCCTGACGATCCGGTTCGCGAAGGGGGGCGCGACGGGAGCGGTCAGCCTCGGCAGCCGCGGGACGGTGCGGTTCAGGCTCACGCCGGCGCGCGGGCGAGCCGGACTCTTCCGGCGCGCCGACCGGCGCTTTCGCGCCGGCGCCCCGGAGTCGCGCCTGACCGGCTGGATCCGGCTCAACGACGGGCGCGTGCGCGGCCTGGCCGAGCGGACGGTGGCGGGCAGGACGCTCGTGCTCGCCGCCCCGGAGGACCTGCCTCCGGCGAGCGCGCGGCTCGCCGTGTCGGCGCTGCTGCCCGCGTGCACGCTGCCCGCGCCGCGGCTGATCCGCCCGCTGGCGATCCGGCCCCCGTCGGCCCCGCTCTGCCAGCTCGACCTGCCGGCGCCCGCGCCGCCGAGGTCGACGACCGACGTGCTCGCCGCCGCGCCGCAGGCCGGCATCGGGGAGCAGGCCGCCGTGCAGCTGGAGGCCAACGGGCTGGCGAGCATCGAGGAGGGTCTGCGCCAGGTTGGAATCCTGCCGTCGCTCCCGCCCCAGCTCGACTCCGCCTTCCTCGCCTACGAGGCGGCGCTGCGCAGCAACGCCTCGGTCAAGGCGGCCGGAGCCCGGCTCGGGGACGCCCTGCGGGCGCGCGACGCCGCGGCGGCCGGCGACCGGCTGGCCGAGCTGCGCGCGGCGCTCACGCGAGCGTCGATCCGCAACCCGAGCACGACCGGGGTGAAGCTCCGCCGGGGCCGGTCGTTCCCGTCGGCGGTCGTGGCCGGCAACCGCAGCCTGCAGCCCCTTCCCGCCCGCGTCGTGCTGCGCAGCCCGAACTTCGCCTCGGTCCGCCGCGTCTCGAAGGCGGACGGGTCGTTCGCGTCGGGCGGCGCCTCTCTCGGCGACCGGGTGGACCTGTTCGCCCGCGCAAGCGGCCAGGACGCGACCAGCCACATCATCGCGGCCACGGTGTTCGACGTTCCGGCCAACGTCGCCGAGGTCGAGATCAAGACGGTCGGCTGGAGCATCTACGGATCGGCCGATTACTCCTGCCAGCTCGGCTGGGCGCACGGGTTCTGGGCCGTCGACGCCTGGGCGAGCAAGCAGCAGACGCCGGGCGGCGGGAGGCCGCCCGCGGTCAGCGAGGTTGGATTCCAGGAAAGCAACGGGCAGCCGTGCCTCATCCCGGAGCCGCCGATCCCGGACCCGGCGCCGCTCGACGCCGAAGACCCGGAGATCACGCTGCGGTTCCGTCCCGACGCCGCCGGCGGGCGCTACCAGCTGAACTTCCAGGCCTACGCCGGCGCGGGGGCGGGCGGGCTCGCCTACGCCTGGGCCGACGCGTCCGCGTCGTTCGACCGCGTCGAGGTCACCTTCGAGCGCTGAGGCCATCGGAGGTCGGCCCGGCGAGGCCGGCCGACGAGCGCCCCGCCAGGATTCGAACCTGGGACCTGCGGATTGGCGGCCGGCGGGAGCGCGGTTGGCCCCCGACGGCGTGGCGGGGGCGGACCCCCCGGGGGCCCTCAGGCCGCCGCGAGGGTCCGCCGCAGCCCCTCCTCGAGCCCGACACGGGCGCGCCACCCCAGCCGCTCGGCCGCCGCGCCGGCGTCCAAGCAGCTGCGCAGGACCTCGCCCGGCCGCTCGCGGGCGTGCGCGACGGGCAGCTGCGTGCCCGCCACGCGCTCGAGCGCTGCGACGAGCTGCAGCACGGTCGTCTCCTCGCCCGTGCCGACGTTGAACGGGCCGGTGACGTCGCTGCCGGCGGCAGCCAGGTTCGCGGCGACCACGTCGCCGACGTACACGTAGTCGCGGGTCTGCCGGCCGTCGCCGTACACCGTGGCGGTCGCGCCATCCCTGAGGTGGCCGCAGAAGATGGCGATCACCCCCGCCTCGCCGAGCGGGTCCTGGCGCTGGCCGTACACGTTGCCGTAGCGCAGCGAGACCACGGAGAGCCCGTGCAGCCGCGCGTACAGGCTGCCGTAGCCCTCCGCGGCGAACTTGCTCTGCCCGTACGGGGAGAGCGGCCGGATCTCGGTGTCCTCGGTCGCCGGGACCGTGTCGGCCTCGCCGTAGATCGCCCCGCCGGTGGACGAGTACACGAAGCGCCCGACGCCGGACGCCCGTGCGGCCTCGAGCAGGTTGACCGTGCCCTCCACGTTGACCCGCGCATCGAAGGCGGGCGACGCCACCGAGCGGCGGACGTCGATCTGGGCGGCCAGGTGAAACACGGCCTCCGGTCGCTCGGCCGCGACGATCCGCTCGACGGCCTCACGCTCGCGGATGTCGGCCTCGTGCACGCGGGCGCCGCGGTCGAGCGCCGGCTCGAGGTTGACGCGCCTGCCGGTCGAGAAGTCGTCGATGACGGCGACCGTGTCGCCACGGTCAAGCAGGGCATCGACGAGATTCGAGCCGATGAAGCCGGCTCCGCCGGTGACGAGGGTTCGCACGGAGATCAGATCACAGGGAAGGTCGGGCGGTAGCGAATCACACGCGCCGGAGGTGACGGTCGACCGCCCGCCGCAGGATCGCCTCGACCCGTCCCGCCTGGCGCGGCAGGCCGTGCTCGGCAGCGGCCTGCCGGGCCGCCGGGTTCGGGCTCGGCAGCTCGGCCGCGCGGCGCAGGCCCGCGGAGATCGACGCCACGCTGCCCGGATCCACCAGCACGCCGGCCTCGGGCGTGACGAACTCCGGCGGCCCGCCGACACGAGTCGCCACCACCGATCGCTCGCACGCCAGCGCCTCCAGCAGCGCCTGGCCGAACGGCTCGACGGTGCTGGGCAGGCACAGGACGTCGGCGGCCTGCAGCCACTCCGCCACGCGCTCGTGCGGCAGCGGCCCCACCAGGCGGACACCCGGGCGGCCTGCGAGCGCGCTCCGCAGCGGGCCGTCGCCGACCAGGGCGAGCGTTCCCCGCCCCAGGCGCGCGAACGCGTCGGCGAGCCGCAGCACGTTCTTGCGGTCGTCGAGCCTGCCGACGAACAGGAAGTGCGGCCCATCGCCTTCCCATCCGAGGCGCCGCCGCGCGGACGCCTGATCGCCGGGGGCGAAGCGGTCGAGGTCGACGCCGGAGTCGATCACCTCGGTCTTCGGGCGCGCCGCGGGGATCTCGTCGACGAGCGCACGCCGCAGGTAGTCCGAAACGGCGATCACCGTGTCCGCGCGGCGGATCGCCGCGGCCGTGGCCGCCCGCACGCCCGGCACCGTGCCGATGTTGCGGACGTCCTGGCCGTGGGCGGTCATCACGAGCGGCGCCCGCGCCGCAAGCGACGCCGCCGCCGCCCAGGCGCCGGCCGGGAAGAGGAAGTGCGACCACACGACATCAGGGTGGAAGCGCACGGCAGCGCCGATCGCGTCGCGGCCGAGGCGCAGGTGGCGGGCGCGGCTCCCGGCCCGGCGGTCGATCACCGCTCGGCGGACCACGTGCCCCCGCCGCTCGAGCTCCCGCACGCCCTGGGCGACGAAGGCGCCCAGGTCGGGATCCTCGGGGCCCGGGTAGAACTGAGAGACGAGCAGGATGCGCATGCCGAGGATTCCGGGGTCGCGCGGCTCAGTCCGCGGGCGAGGCGAACGCCTCGCCGCGGCGCAGGACATCCAGCCAGACCGCCCGACGCGCGGCCCCGGGCGCCGCCTCGCCGACGGCGGCGACGAGCGATTCGTCGAGCGTGAGCGGCGAGCGAATCGGCGCGAACCCCGGATAGGCCGCGGCGCCCTGGCGCTCTCCCGGCCCCGTCATCACCTCGGTCATGGTCTCGCCGGGACGGACGCCGACGATCTCCAGGTCGGGGTCGTCGGCGTGGCCGGCCTGGCGCCAGATGCGCCGGGCCAGCTCCCCGACGGTCATCGTGACCGGATCGACCGCGCCGGCCAGGACCTCGTCGGTGGGCGCCAGCAGCGCGCCGCAGGCCATCAGCGTGGCCGCCTGCGGGCCCGTGATCCAGAAGCGGGCCATCCCTGCGTCGGTGAGGGTGAGCGGCACCCCGGCGCGTGCCTGGCGCAGGAAGAGGTCCGAGGCGCTCCCGGCACTCCCGAGGACGTTGACGAGCCGCACCGCGACCCGCTCGTCCTCGCCGCGGGCCGCCGCCAGGGCGACGAGCTGCTCCATGAGGCGCTTGGTGCGCCCGTAGAGGCTCGCAGCCCGGGCCGCTTTGTCGGTCGAGGCAACGACCACCGTGCGGACCCCCTCGGCCCGCGCCGCCTCCAGCAGGTTCCAGCTTCCCTCGAGGTTGGTCGCCACGTACTCCTCCGGGTAGCGCTCGGCCCAGTCGACGTGCTTGTAGGCGGCGAGGTGGAAGACGACGTCGGGGGCGGCCCGCTGCAGCTCGGCGGTGAGGCGACCGAAGTCCCGGACGTCGCAGAGCACGTGCTCGGTGCGCGCCCGCGCCGTCGGGGGCTGCTCGCGGAGATCCTGCGCCAGCGCCGACTCGTTGGAATCCAGGATCGTGATGCGCTGGGGGCGGAACCCGTCGAGGAACCGTGCCAGCCCGCGCCCCACCGAGCCGGCGCCCCCGGTGACGAGGACCCGGGCGCCGCCGAAGCGCTCCTCGAGCTCGAGCAGCGCGGGAACCGGGTCGCGGCGGCCGATGATCGCCTGCCAGTCGACGGGATCCGCGGGGATGGCGCGGCGCGGGCGCGCCGGCCGGGCCGCTGCGGGCCCGGCGAGCGCCCGCTCGATCGCCCGGTAGCCGGCTTTCATGCTGGGCGAGCGGTCGTGATCGGGCTCGTTGATCTCGGCCACGATGTACGGCACGAGCTCGCCCAGCCGCCGGACGATCGGATCGAGGTCGAGCTCGCCGCTGCCGTACGGAAGGCCCTCGCCCAGCAGGCCCGCCGCATCGGAGACGTGGGCGACCTCGGCCGCTGGGCCCAGCTCCTCGACGTAGCGCTCGAGCTCGAGGCCATCGGCGGACGAGCGGCCCAGCAGGCTGGGGTAGCAGGCGGCGAAGTTCCGAAACAGGGCCGCATGAGACGTGTCGAGCGTCACGCCCAGCCCGGGCACGCGCCCGGTCCACGTGAGGAGATCGAGCCAGTCGCCGCCGATGGGCGACAGGTAGACGCCGCCGGTGCGCATGCGCAGCACGGGCGGCACGTTCTCGATCAGCGGCAGGACGCCGCGATCCTGACAGGCCCGCGCGAAGACGGAGAGGAACGCCGCGACGGCGACGTCGTCCGGGGGCTCGCCGCGGCGGTACTCCTCGGGATCCAGCGGGACGAACAGGTGGATGGTCAGCACCGGCGAGCCGATGGCCGCCGCGAACTCGGCGCTGCGCTCGATGCCAGCGCGCGCCTCGGCGTCCAGCCGATCCACGCGGACGAAGGCGCCGCTCGGCCAAGCCACCGGCGCCTCCGCGGTGACCGCCAGGCCCGCCGGCACCCCCGCCCGCGTCACCTCGACGGCACGCGCCACCGCCGCGTCGTCGGCGACGTGCCCCGGGGCCAGGCACAGCTCGATGCCGCGCCAGCCAGCGCCCGCGAGCCGATCGGCGATCTGCTCAGGCTCGGGCGCGGCCTTGAGCAGCGGGATGCTCACGGAGCCAGTTGACATAGCGGGGGATGGTCTCCTCCAGCGGACGGACGGCGAAGCCTAGCCTCGGACCGGCATCGCGCGCCGGATAGGAGTCGTCCTCGCCCGGCGGCAGCGCTCCGCCCGGGAGCTCGATCTCGACCGAAGATCCGGACTCCGCGCGAACGAGCTCGGCGGCCTCCA
>CAZEKK010000126.1:5159-7752 GCA_964512905.1 uncultured Solirubrobacteraceae bacterium | reverse complement strand
CTCAGCTGGCGAGCAGCGGGCCGAGCGGCAGCGCGAAGCCGTCGAGCAGCGGGGAGGCGAGCGTCCCGCTCGCGGGAACTTCGAGCGCGACGTCGAAGCCGGGGGCGCGCGGCACCGAACGGCGGAACACGAGGACGACCGCGCCGGGCCCGTCCACGAGCCACAGTTCGCGCAGCCCTTCGCGCTCGTAGACGGCCTTCTTGGCGCCGATGTCGTAGCGCCACGTCGAGGGTGAGCGCACTTCGACCGCGAGTGCCGGGATCGGGTACGGCGGCGCGTCGTGCCGCCCCGGCGCGGTCGGCCCCTCGTACCAGAGGACGTCCGGCGCGAACACGTTGCGCTCGTCCATCAGCACGTCGATGGACAGCGAGACAACCCCGCGGCCGGCCTGCGCGTCGGCCCAGTCCGCCAGGCGCCGGAAGAACTCCCCCTTGAGGTACTGGTGGTCACGAATCGGCTCGCTCACGACGACCTCGCCCTCGATCAGCTGCAGCGGTCGGGGGTCCTCGATCTGGAGGAACTGCTCGGCGGTCATGGGCACGGTTCCGATCGTAGCTGGGGACCCCATCGCCACCAAGAGGGCACGGCGGGACGGAATTCGCCCCGCCCCCGGCACGGGCGGCGAGAAGCGGGCGGGCGGAACGCTAGGCTCCGGCCATGGCGCTCATCCACACCTGTTACCGGATCACCGACATCGACCGCTCCGTCGCCTTCTACGAGGCGCTGGGCTTCGCCGAAGTGGGCCGGATGCCCATCCGCGACGAGGCGATCAACGTCTTCATGAACATCCCGGGCGACGGCGAGATGCCCAAGCTCGAGCTGACCTACAACTTCGGCATCGACTCCTACGACCTCGGCACGGGCTACAACCACATCGCGATCACCGCGCCCGACCTCGACGCCACGCTGGCACGGCTGGCCGAGCAGGGCATCGAGCCGGAGAGGCCGCCGTACTCCGTCCGGGAGGGCGGCCACCGGCTGTGCTTTGTGCGTGATCCGGACGGCTACCGGATCGAGCTCATCGAAATGGATGCCTGAGGACGCCGGCCCGCCAGCCGACCCGGGTCAGGATGGGCGCCGCACGGCGGTCGCCGACCTCGGCTCCAACTCGTTTCGGCTCGTGGTGTTCACCGACGTGCCGGGCTCGTGGTGGAAGCGCACCGACGAGCTGTACGACGCAGTGCGGATCGGCGCCGGCATGCGCGATTCCGGAGCGCTCCAGCCCGACGCGATCGACCGCGCACTGCACACGCTCGAGCACTACTCCCACTTCTGCCGCGCCACCCACCTCGGCGCCGCCGACGTGCACGCCGTCGCCACGAGCGCCATCCGCGACGCCACGAACCGCGACGGCTTTCTCGCCGCGGCGGAGGGAATCACGGGGCTTGACATCACCGTCCTCTCGCGCGAGGACGAGGCGCGATACGGCTACCTCGCCGCCGTGAACTCGACGACGCTCGCCGACGGGGTCGTCCTCGACCTCGGCGGCGGCTCGATGCAGCTCGTCGGGGTCCGCGAGCGCCAGGCGCAACACCTCGCCTCGTGGCCGCTCGGGGCGGTGCGCATGACCGAGCGATTCCTCGCGGACGGCGGGCCGAGGAAGAAGCAGCTCAAGGCGCTCCGCACCCACGTGCGCGCCGAGCTCGGGTCCGCTCCGTGGCTGGACGCCTGCGGCGATCGGCTGGTCGGCATCGGGGGGACGGTGCGCAACCTCGCCGCCGCCGCCCAGTACGCCGCGGGGCTGCCGTCGCTCGGCGTCCAGGGCTTCGTCCTGGAGCGGGACACCCTCGACGGCCTGGTCGACCGCTTCGTCTCCCTGACCCCGGTCGAGCGCGGAGCGGTCCCGGGCATCAAGCCGGAGCGGGGCGACCTGATCCTCGCCGGCGCGATCGTGATCCAGACGGCGATGGAGGCGGGCGGGTTCGACGCCCTGGAGGCCACCGAGGCCGGCCTGCGCGAGGGCGTCTTCTTCGCCCAGCACCTTGCGCCCGCCGACCCGCCGCTGTTCACGTCGGTGCGGGCGGCGAGCGTCCGCAACCTCGCGGCCCAGTACCGCACCGACGATGCGCACGTGCTGCACGTGGCGGCGCTCAGCCTCGAGATGTTCGACGCGCTCGCCGCGGCGGGGCTGCACGCCGGCGACCCGGCGGAGCGCGAGCTGGTGTGGGCGGCGGCGCTCCTGCACGACATCGGCATGACCGTCGACTACGACGACCACCACAAGCACTCCCGCTACCTGATCCTCAACGCCGGGCTGCCAGGCTTCTCGCCCCGGGAGGTCGCGCTCATCGCGCTGATCGCGCGCTACCACCGCAAGGGCACTCCCGGAGCGGGCGACCTGGCGCCGCTGCTGGATGCGGGCGACGACGCCGTCCTGGCCCGCAGCGCCGCCCTGCTGCGGGTCGCCGAGCAGCTAGAGCGCAGCCGCGACCAGCTCGTGCGGTCCGTCGCGGTCGAGGTCGAGCCCGGCGACGCCGGGGCAGTCCGCCTCGTGCTCGACACGGTGGGCGACCACAGCGTGGCCCGCTGGGCGGCGGCCCGGCAGGTGGATCTGTTCGCCGCGGCGTTCGGGCGGACGCTGACGGTCGTCTGA
>CAZEKK010000126.1:0-5059 GCA_964512905.1 uncultured Solirubrobacteraceae bacterium | reverse complement strand
CCGACGATCACGCAGCCCCCGCCGACGCGCAGGCCGGCGTCCCAGCCCGCCGGCAGTCCGACGGCCACGGTCAGGCCGGCGACGATGAGCGGAAGCTGCCAGAGGGGCGTGGGCTCGCCCGTCCCTTCCTCCCCGGGCGGAAGGGCGCCCGCACGCTGCACCGCCCGCCGCACCGACCGCGGCCCGAGCCAGCCGACGAGGGCCGCCACGATCACGAGCTGGCCGACGGTGCTGAGCGGCCAGCGGCGCGCCTGGCTGGCCAGCGCCAGCAGCAGGATGCAGTCGAGCAGCCCGAACCCGGCGAGCGTGGCTCCCTCGATCCGCAGGCGCTCGCGGTAGCTCGGCGGCGCGCCGGCATCGGTGCCGACGTCCGCGTCGACATCGGCGTCGGCGTCGGCATCGGCGGCAGAGTTCATCGGATCCGCTTCAGGAAGGGGACGACGGTCTTCGTGAACGTGTTGCGCGACGGGATCGCGAGCACCGGGTCGAGGTGGCTCATCGTGGTGTCCGAGACGATGGTCGGCCGGCCGGTCCTCGATGCCTGCGCCAGCCGCCGGGCGCCCGCGGCGACGGCGCCGAACGTGAGGTCGGTCTGGAAGGCGTAGAGCGGGACGTCGATCGAGCGGGTGTGGAAGAGCCGCAGCCCGAGCAGCGCGCTGGCCGGATTGCGGCCCATCGCATTCGCGGCGGAGATGTCGAGGATCAGCCGGTTGGGGAAATACCACTCGGTCGCGTTGCCGCGCTCGCGCGCGAACGCTCGCGCGAAGCGCGGCAGCGGCGTCTGCTCGCCGGAGATCCACGGCCGCGGATCGCCGCTGGCCGCGGCGTTGCCGCCGTGCAGCCGCAGCGAGCGGAAGCTCGGCAGCGACGTGTCGTCGTCGAAGATGTTGCCCAGGAAGGCCTCGTTCGTCGCGCGGTAGGGCGGCTTGAGATCGGCCGGGACGATCGCCGCGTCCTGCAGCGGCGACGGCGCGTCGGGCGCCTTGACGGCGTGCAGCGCTGCGAGCTGGGCGAAGATCGGGCCGGCCGACGGGATGCCGGCGCCCAGCGGGTCGTTGAAGACCTTCCCCGCCCGGATCGCCGCGAGCTCGGTGCGCGCAGTGGCGAGCGCCAGGGCCGTCGGGCGGTTGCCGGCGATCGCGCCGAGCAGGCCGCCGTCGATGAGCACGAGGCCCGCGAGGTCGCGATACCCCGGACGACCGTTGAAGTCCCACGCCGCGTAGGCGGCAGCGGTCGAGGCGCCGCGGGAGTGCCCGCCGAGGATGACCTGGCGCCGTCCGCCGTCGCGGGCCAGCAGGACGATCCGGCGCAGGTCGTCCAGCGCGACCTTCAGCCCCCAGTCGGCGGCGTACGGCGCCTCCTTGGCGCCGACCTGGCGGTACTTGAAGCCCAGGTAGTAGTCGCGGGCGCGGGCGAGGTCCCCGCCGCGGAAGCCCGCGGTGTCCTCGAAGGCCTCCTCGCGGCGGTCGGCGGTCCAGACCTGCAGGCCCGGGACGCGGGCCGCGATGTCGGCGGCGACCGGCGCCAGGCTGCCCACGCCGCCGCCGGTGCCGGGGACGAGCACGAGCACCTTCGCCGCGTTCGCCGGGCCGAAGGTCTCGATCCAGACCTTGTCGTAGCGGGCCGGGCCGGGCGCGGGCGCACCGGGCACGGCCCGGATCGCCGCCGAGGCGGCGGCTGGGGCGATGATGCTGGCGGCGATGAGCAGGGCGACGACGGCGGAACGCATGGAAGACCTCGAACGTCGGGGGCGCTGACCCTAGCGCGCGCAGACGGAGCGAGGCGCCGCCGCCCGCTCCGTCGCCGCCGCCCGGTCCGTCAGCGCCGCCGGCGGCGCCAGAACAGCGTCTCGGCCTGCCCGAGCTCGGTCGCCGGCGCATCGCCGGCCCACCACTCGCCCGCGATGCGCCGCCAGTTCGCCTCCGCCTCGAGCTGCGCCAGCACGCCGGCCAGCGCGGCCTCGGTCCGGCGGGCGAGCAGATCCTCCGGCGGCAGGGCGATCCGCCCGAGCAGGGCGCCGGCCAGCCCGCCGCGCCCGGCGAGGGCCCGTCCGCCGCCTTCCAGCAGCGCCGCGTCGATGCGGACCGAGCGGTCCTCCACGACCCAGCCCGCCGTCCCGCGCGCGGCCTCGAGGAGATCCTCCGGCGTGACCGCGTCGGGGTCCGGAAGGTACCCGAGCTCGACCGCCGCGGCGTGCGCGGCGGGCGCGTCGCCGCGCGCCCCGGCGTCGAAGAGCCGGCCGGTGGCGGCCAGGCGGTCCGGGTGCCGGGCGGCGGTCAGCCCGAAGTCGAAGACGGCGAGGCGGCCGTCCTCGAGCAGGCGCCAGTTGCCCGGATGGGGGTCGGCGTGCTGCCGGCCGGTGCGGTGCGCGCCGCCGAGGAAGAAGCGCACGAGCATCTCTCCGATGCGGTCGCGCACGGCGGGGCCGCCGGCCCGCAGGTCGTCGAGGTGGGCCCCGTCGACCCAGTCGCTCACCAGCACGCGGGTCGAGGACAGGGACGTGTGGACGTCGGGCACGTGAAGGAACGGATGGCCCCGGTAGGCCCGCGCCGCCGCGCGCTGCGCCTGCGCCTCGAAATCGTGGTCGAACTCCTCGAGCGTGCGCTCGCGCAGTTCGGCCGCGAGTCCGGCGGGATCGATCCCGGGCGCGAAGACGGTCGCGACCCGCGCTACCGCGGTGAGGTTCTGGAGGTCGGCCCGGGCGGCGTCCTCGGCGCCCGGGCGCTGGACCTTGATCGCCACGACCCGCCCGCTGCCCGCGAGGACGCCGCGATGCACCTGCCCCGCCGACGCGGGCGCCGCCGGCGCCTCGTCCACCTCGGCCAGCACGGCCTCGGCATCGTCCTCCCAGGCCGCCTCGAGCACCGCGCGGACCTCGCGCCACGGCATCGGCGCGGGGGCCTCGCCGCCGGCGGGTTCCTCGTCGCGCAGGGCGGGGGGAACCACGTCGCGCACCTGCCCGAGCTTGCCGGCGAGGCCCTGCATGCCGCGCACGAGGTCGGCGCCGCGCGCGGCGGCGTCCCGGCGGCGGGAGCGGTCGGAAGGGTCGGCCATGCGCGCCCCACCACGGTAGCGAGGAGCGGCACGCGCCCGCGTGGGCTGGCGCCCCGGCGCCCGGCATAGCTGGCGCTCACGAGATCCACAGGCCCGCTTTAGCGACCGGACAGGGCCGGCCAAGGGGCGCCGCCTAGGGTCGACGCATGACCTGGCTACGACGCATCTCCACCCGGACCGAGACCAGCGGGCGCATCGCAGCGATCGGCGCGCTCGTCGCCCTCGGCGCCGCGGCGGGCGCCTACGTTGCGCTCATCGCGGTCGGCATCGCTCAGCACGTGCTGAGCGGCGGCGCGGCCTGACGCCGCGCCGCAGGCGCCGCCGCCTCAGATCCCGCAACCGCCGCCGCCGACGGGGTTGAACCGGATCTCCCGGGCGTCGGCGGTCAGCGTGATCGTCGTGGAGCCGTCGAAGCTCGCGTCCCAGCCAGAGGTCACCGTTCCGTTCATGCACGCCTCGACGACCGTCCGCGCCTCGGAGCAGTCGAGCCCCGTCGCTGTGATCTTCGTCGCCGAGCCCTCGCCGCCGTCCGGGAACGACACGTCGACCTGACCGCACGACTGCTGCGCCGGCGGCGTCGTTTGCGTCGGCGTCGGCGCGCTGGCCGTGACCGTGACCGGCGGCGTCGTGACGGTCTGCGACACCGTCGTCGTGACCGTCTCGGTCTTCGTGTCTCCGCAGGCTGCGAAAGCGACCGCGGCGAGGGAAGCCAGGCCCGTGGCGGTGACAGCGCGGAGGCTCACGACCGACAGCCTATCCTCACGCCGCCCGGGCCGCAGGCCTCCTCGGCGCGCACGCCGGCGCGGCGCGCGCCTACGGCGCACTCGTCATGAGGGAGGCATGCACCCGGCCGTCCGGCGCGGTGATCCAAACCCGCCCGGCGTCTCGCACCACGCCGACCTCGCCGGGCTGGGCGGGCTCGCGGAACTCCATCTCGCCGTCGAAGTCCGGCGGCTCGGGGCCGGTGAGCAGCGCGGCCTCGACCGGCTGCCAGTAGGCGGCGTTGTTGATGTGGTCGGCGAGGTCGACCTCGGTCGGCCGGAAGGTCCACCTGGAACGATCCGCGGCCTGCGGCGGCGGCGGGTGGCGCAGACGGGCCTTGATGGAACGTCCGCCGCTCGCGGGGCCGTAGACGGCCTGCTCCTCGGGTGTCAGCGGGCCGGGTCGCAGCGTCTCGGGGTCGAGGTGGACCCACAGCGCCACGCTGTCGACGAAGCCTCCGGCCCCCTCGACGATCGTGCGCCGCTCCGCCCAGGCCCGTCCGATCCCGCTGCAGAACGTCCGCACGCGCGCCACGCCGTCGAAGCGCGGGAAGCGCTCCACGCGCAGGCGCAGGCGCCGCAGCACCCACACCGCGGCGTCGGCCAGGCCGGCGTCGGCGACATCGGCGTAGGCGGCGTCCTGAAGCCAGCGGGCCAGCGCGTCGAGGCGCACCCGCCCGCCGGGGGCCACGTCGGAGAGGCCGGTCCGCACGTGCGTCTCGAAGACGCGGCCGGCCGCCGGCAGCGGCACGAGTTCAGAGCTGAGCGGCGCGGCCATGGACGGGCGATTGAACCAGACCGCCCCGGCGCGGCCCGCGGCGGCGGCCCGATGGGTCCGGGCGGCGAGCCCGCTTGGCGGGCTGCGTCCCCGGGCACGGGCCGCGATCCATTGCGTGAATCTGGTTGCCAGAGCAACCGAATCCGCTCACTCGATTGACGGGCGCGGCGGACGGCAATCGACTGCGTGATTCTGGTTGCCAGGACGACCGAATTCATTCACTCGATCTGGTGGCGGCCGTGAAGAGGTGCCCGCGCTCGGACCGCCGCCCACCACCCCTCGATGCCTCGCCCGCACCCGGGCACGGTCGACGGAGACCACCGCCGGGCCGACGACCGCCCGCCCCAGCCCCTACCCCTCTGCCGCGATCCGCGCGAGCACCTGCCCGCCGGCGACCTGGCTGCCGGCGGCGACGATCTCCTCCACGACGCCGTCGACGTCGGCGGTGATCTCGTGCTCCATCTTC
>CAZEKK010000125.1:6179-7761 GCA_964512905.1 uncultured Solirubrobacteraceae bacterium | reverse complement strand
TCCGGCCACACGAAGTCGCCTTCGGGCGGGCTTCCCGATGGCCATCTCGCTGCGGCACCCGGAGGCAGCGGGAGGCGGTCGTTCACGATCGGCGGCGGGATCCCGTGCGCGCGGCAGAGTGCGAGGAACCGCTCCTCGAGTTCGCTGTGCGTTCCGGCCGGTTCGCCGAGCGTGCCGAGCACGTCCCGCAGGCGGGCGGCGCCGCGGGTCGGACCTGCTCGGCGAAGCGCTGCCTCGATCGCGCCGAGGTCGAAGACCTTCAGAACTTCGGCCCGCTCGCACGCGCGCTCGACGCTGCGGCGGTCGACGACCGCGCCGAGGTCGGCCAGCGTGCGGGCGACCGAGGTGCAAGGGACGCCGGCTTGCACGGTGCGATCGTCGTCATGGAGCGTGGTGCCGCGATGGACGGTCACGTCGGGCAGGCCCCGGCCGGCGCGGCCCGGGCTCGTCACGTCGATCGTCCGACTTGCGCTGGGCCTGAGGTCGCTCAGCCACGCCGCGGACCGATGCGACGCGAGCGCATCGGCGCCGCAGGCGAGCACCGCGGCCAGCAGACGACCGTGGCTCGTGAGCAGCGTGTGACCGATCGCATAGATGCCGCGGTGAACTGGGGAGAGCCGTCCGCGGGCCGCCCGCGATCGGATCCCGCTGTGGCTGAGCCCGGCAGCCGACAGTTGTGCGCGGGTCACGACGCCGTGCTGCTGCAAAGCGAGCGCCGCGATGGCGTGATCGACGGTGCGGCCTGCGGCCTGGGCCTGGAGCGTCCCATAGTGCGTCGCTTCAGGCCCGGGCTGGCGCATGGGTTGAGCGTGGCACCCCGCGCGTGGAGAGTCAGCACGCATGCCTGGCGGAAGTACGGCGGGTGTGTCACGGGACGGTGGAGAGTGGCGCGTGGTGGTCGGAGGCCGGCGCGGCGGGCGCTGTGGCGCTGGCGCCGAGGGTGGCGCTGGCGCCGAGGGTGGCGCTGGCGCCGAGGGCGGCGCCGCCGCGGCGGCGGAGGGGCGGCGCAGGCGCCAAGGGCGGCGACACAGCGGGCGGAGGGTCCGGCGTGCCGTGCGGCGGGCGGCGCCGCGGGACAGGCGCTCGGTGCCAGGCTGTCGCCCTACCGCCGCGCCCCGTGGGTGCCGACCGGCGCGGCGACGTCGGCAGCGAGGTCGGCGAAGGGGTAGGAGCGGCTGAAGACGTCGATCCGCAGGCTGCGGTTCAAGAACCGCGCGCCGGCGCCGGTGAGGCGCAGGGACAGGCCGCGGATCTGGGCGCCGCCGTTGGCGTTCCCGAACGCCAGGCCGTTGACCACGAGCTTGAAGTAGGCCGCCGCCTCGCCGGTCAGGCGGGGGCCGCCGTTCGTCCACCGCAGGCCCGGCAGCGGGACGGCGACGCGGCCGTCGGGGCCCGTGAGCACGAGTGTGCCCGACCAGTCCAGGGCGTCGATCACGGCGGGCAGGCCGAACTGGACGAGGCCCTGGCGCAGCGGGAAGGTCGACGACGCGCCGCTGCCACGGGCGCCCTGCGCGGCACGGGCGGCGACCCGGACGTGGGCCAAGGCGCGGCGGACCTTCGGGTCCAGCCGGACGTTCAGCGC
>CAZEKK010000125.1:0-6079 GCA_964512905.1 uncultured Solirubrobacteraceae bacterium | reverse complement strand
GTGAACCGGTCCACCCGTCGCGAGCGGGTGTTGGCGACGACGACGCGGCCCTGGCCGTCGACGGCCACGCCCTGGGGCCGGTTGAGGCGGCCGACGCGCAGCCCCGGCACGCCGAACTCCGTCAGGAACTGCCGCCCGGCGGAGTAGACGAGGATCGTGCTGCGCATCTGGTCGGCAACCACGATCCGCCCGTCGGGCGCGACGGCGATGCTGAAGGGCATCTGGAGCTGCCCGCGCCCGGTTCCGAACTCGCCGAAGGAGCCGAGGGGGATCCCGCCGAGCGTGTAGCGGTTGATCCGGTAGTTCGCCTGATCGAGCACCAGGAGTTCCGAGCCGGCGATCGCGACGTCCCACGGATGGACGAGCCGGCCCGGGCCCGAGCCGCGTCGACCGATCCGCAGCAGCGGCCGCGGCGTGCCGGCGACCGACCACACCATCACGCGGTCGTTGCGCTGATCGACGATGAACGCCCGCCCGCCGCGGACCTCCAAGTTCACCGGGTTGTTGAACTGGGCGAAGGCCTTGATCTCCCGCCCGGCGCCGGGATCGAAGCCGTAGGCGCCGAAGGCGCGCAGGAAGCGGCCCGAGGGAGAGAAGACCTGAATCCGGTTGTTCGACGAGTCCGCGGCGTAGAGGAGGCCGCGCTCGTCGACGGCGACGGCGGCCGGGTTGTCGTACTGCCGGTCGCCCCCGAGCCGCTGCCGGCCGCCGCCGAACTCCCCTGGCTCGTCGGAGTTCCAGCGCTGGCTGGGATTGCCGATCACCGCCACGAGCTCGGGCACGCCCGCAAACGTGGGCGGCGCCGGGATGCGGGGCGCCCGCGGTCGGTTCGGCTGCCTCACCGCCGGGAGCGGCGGGGCGGGATCGCCGGGCTCGCGACCGCGCGGCGGCGCGGCGACCGTGATCCGGCCGGCCGTGCGCGTCACGATGCCTTGGAGGTCGTGGCTGACCATCTCGACCGCGACCGGCAGCGGTCGGCCCGCGGCCCGGGCCCGCGCCCGGAACCAGCCGGCGAGCGGAACCTCGACCGACGGTCCGTCGTAGTCGGCGACGGCGAACGGCGCGCTCCCGATGCTCCGGCCGCGATGGCGGAGCGTCATGGTCCCGGTGCAGAACCCGCGCGGCTCGCCGTAGACCGTCCCCGGACAGTAGATCCGAACGAAGACCGCGCCCGAATGGCTGTGCTCGTAGGCCTTGCCGGGCGGGTTGAGCTTGACGCCCGGGTAGGGGATGCGGGCGGAGGCGGGGGCCGGGCGTCGGAGCGGGGCGGGGGCGGTCACGGCGGGCGGGGCGGGCCCCGCCATCCCGGTCCTCGTCGCACCATGCGGGCCGGCCTCCGTGGCGGGTGGCGCCAGTGACTGGAAGGTCGACCGCGGCGGCGTGCGCCTTGACGGCGGGGGCCGTGCCCTCGACAGATGGCCTGACAAAGATTGAAAGCTGTCAGTCCATCAAGTACTGTGCCACCGGAACCAACCCGCGAAAGGACGCCACGTGACCACGCCCCGCCGCCTCGCCGCCGCCGGCCCGACCGTCTTCCCCATCGGCCTCGGCTGCATGGGGATGTCCGATCTCTACGGCGCCGCCGACGACGTAGAGAGCGTCGCGACGATCCACGCCGCCCTCGACGCCGGCGTCACGCTGCTCGACACCGGCGACTTCTACGGCTCCGGGGCCAACGAACTGCTGATCCGCGACGCCCTGCGCGCCCGCCGCCGCGAGGACGTGGTTCTGAGCGTGAAGTTCGGCGCCCTGCGCGATCCGGCAGGCGGGTGGACCGGCGTCGACGCCCGGCCCGCGGCGGTCAAGAACTTCCTCGCCTACTCGCTGCGCCGCCTGGGCACCGACTACGTCGACATCTACCGCCCGGCCCGTGTCGACCCCGCCGTGCCGATCGAGGAGACCGTCGGCGCGATCGCCGAACTCATCGACGCCGGCCACGTCCGCCACCTCGGCCTCTCCGAAGCGGGCGCCGATACGCTGCGCCGCGCCCATGCCGTGCACCCAGTGGCCGACCTCCAGATCGAGTACTCGCTCATCTCCCGCGGCGTCGAGGAGGAGATCCTGCCCGCCTGCCGCGACCTCGGGGTTGGCGTGACGGCCTACGGCGTGCTCTCGCGCGGGCTGCTCGGCGGCCGCTGGACGCGCGACGGTGCCGGGCCGGCCGACTTCCGCACCTACCTGCCGCGCTTCCAGGGCGACAACCTCGACCGCAATCTCGCGCTCGCCGAGGCGCTGCGAGCGGCCGCCGACGTCCATGGCGCGACGCCCGCCCAGGCGGCGATCGCGTGGGTGCTCGCGCGCGGGGATGACGTCGTGCCCCTGATCGGCGCCCGCCGGCGCGACCGCCTGGCCGAGGCGCTCGGCGCCCTGGACCTGCGCTTGGACCCGACCGACGTGGCCCGCATCGAGGCCGCCGTCCCCGCGGAGGCCGCCGCCGGCAGCCGCTACCCCGAGACCCAGATGGCCCACCTCGACAGCGAGCGCAGCAGCGGCGCCGGCGCGTGACCGGCGCGCCGCTCACCGCCGACCGCATCCTCGAGGCGTCGGAGGACGTGCTGCGCCGCTACGGGCCGGCCAAGGCGACGGTCGTCGACGTGGCGCGGGCGCTTGGCGTCAGCCACGGGTCGGTCTACCGGCATTTCCCGAGCAAGGCCGCGCTGCGGGACGCCGTCACCGAGCGCTGGCTGCACCGGGTGTCCGATCCCCTCGACGAGATCGCGCGCGGCCCGGGGCCGGCGGCCGAGCGGCTCGTCCGCTGGCTGGACGCGCTCGTGGCGGCGAAGCGGACGAAGGCGCTGGAGGATCCCGAGCTGTTCGCGACGTACATGGAACTCGTTGCCGATGCACGCGAGGTGGTCGGCGCGCACGTCGCCACGCTCGTGGCGCAGCTGGAGCGAATCGTCGCCGACGGAGTGCAGCGCGGCGAGTTCGCCGCCGCCGATCCGGCCGCCGAGGCGCGCGCCGTCCTCGATGCGACCGGTCGCTTCCACAACCCGGCGCACGCCGCCGAGTGGGGCGACCCCGGCATCGACGCCGCCTACGCCGCCGTCCGCGATCTCGTGCTGCGGGGCCTGGCGGCGTAGCGGCGCAGCGGCGGCTCGGGCGGACGGCGCAGCGTCGCAGAGCGCCTTCGCCGCGGCGGCGCGAGCGGCGCCGCGCGGGCCGCCGTGCGCTAGCTTGCCTCCCGCCCGATGCCCCGCCTTCGTCCCCTCGTTGCCGCCGTGGCGGCCGCGCTCGCCCTCGTCGCCGCGCAGGCCGCCAGCGCCGCGGTCGCCCCGGCCGCCACCGAGCGGGCAACGTTCACCGCGCGCGGCAGCATCGGCCAGGCCTACGTGCTCGGAGCCAAGGCCGGGGCGGATCTGCTGCTCGTCGACCGCCGCGGGCGGGTCGCCGGGCGCGGCCGGGCCGACCGGTTCGGGAGCAAGATCTTCATCGACGTCGCGCCCGGGGCGGGCTACACCGTCCGCGAGCGTCGCGGCGGCCGCGTTGCCACCAGCCGCCGGTTCGCCGTCCTGCGGGCCGGCGCGAACCCGCCGCCCTCGTTCTACAAGCGCGAGAAGCTCGAGCAGGGCCTCAACTACGTCACGGTGCGCGACGGCGTCGAACTGGCGATGACCGTCCGCCTGCCGCCGGGCAAGAAGCTCTCCGACGGGCCGTTCCCGACGCTCGTGGAGTACTCCGGCTATCAGGTGGCGGCGCCGAACGACCTCCTGGCCTCGGTGATCCGCTCGGTGACGGGCGGGCCGGCGGTCAACGATCCGCTCGCCCCGGCCACCTCCACCGCCGTCGGCTCGGTGATCGCGCCCCTGCTCGGCTTCGCCGTGGTCAGCGTCCAGATGCGCGGCTCTGGCTGCTCGGGCGGCGCCTTCGACCTCTTCTCGCTCCCGACCACCTACGACGGCTACGACGCGATCGAGACCGTCGCCGCGCAGCGCTGGGTCAAGGGCGGCAAGGTCGGCATGGCCGGCATCTCGTTCTCGGGCATCACGCAGCTCTTCACCGCAGGCACCCGCCCGCCCCACCTGGCGGCGATCTCGCCGATGTCGGTCACCGACGACCTCTACACGGCCACCGGCAATCCCGGCGGCATCCGCAACTCCGGGTTCGCGACGTCCTGGATCGACGAGCGCATGCGCGACGCCCGGCCGGCGCCGGACGGCGGCCAGCCCTACGCGCGGGCGCTCGTCAAGCGCGGCGACCGTCGCTGTGCGGCCAACCAGAAGCTGCGGCTGCAGACCCGGGACACGGTCAAGCTCCTGAAGGACAATCCGTTCCGCACTCCCGCGCTCTTCGCCGGGCGCTCGCCGACCGACTGGATGCAGAACATCACGGTCCCGACCTTCCTCGTCGGGCAGTACCAGGACGAGCAGACCGGCGGGCACTTCGTCGGGAGCCTGTCGAAGCTCTCACGCAACCCGAAGGTCTGGATCTCGCTGCAGAACGGCGTCCATGCCGACTCGCTCGGGCCCGTGACCATGACGCGCTGGGTCGAGTTCCTCAAGCTCTACGTCGGCAACGAGGTCCCCACGATCCCGCCGTCGATCCTCGCCCTCAGCGGCGAGCTGTACCGCTTCCTCGCCGATGCGGGCGCCGCGCCGGTGCAGCAGTCGCGGTTCGCCGGGACCACGGACGTGGCGGCGGCGAAGCGCGTGTTCGAGCGCGACCCGCGCGTGCGGCTGCTGATGGACAACGGCGCGAGCGCGGCGGGTCCCGGCTCGATCGGGTCGACGTGGGAGCTCGGCTACGGTGCCTGGCTGCCGCGCGAGGTCGCGCCGTCCGCCTACTTCCTCGGCGCCGGCGGCGCGCTCACCCGGTCCCGGCCCGCCGCGGGCACGGCCAGCTACGTCGCCGACCCGCGCGCCCGCCCGCGCAAGACCCTGCCCGGGGACGGCGCCGAGGATGCCTGGAAGGCGCAGCCCCCCTACACGTGGGCGCCGGTCGCCGCGGGCAAGGGCCTGGGCTGGACGACGGCGCCGCTGGACGCGGACGTCGTGATCGCCGGGCCGTCGAGCTTCGACGTGCTCCTGAAATCGTCGGCGCGCGACACCGACCTGCAGGTCACGCTGAGCGAGGTGCGCCCCGACGGGCGGGAGACCTACGTGCAGAACGGCTGGCTGCGGGCGTCGCACCGGGCGCTCGACCGCCGCCGCTCGACGGCGCTGGACCCGGTGCCCACGCACCTGCGCGAGGACGCGGCGCCGCTGCCGCGCGGGCGCTTCACGCTCGTGCGCGTGCCGGTGTTCCCGGTCGCGCACGCCTTCCGGGCCGGATCGCGAATCCGCGTGACCCTGCAGGCCGTCGGCGGCGACCGCCCGCGGTGGGAGTTCGCCACGGTCGATCGCGGCGCGACGCGCAACACGGTCGCGCTCGGCGGCGCGCAGGCCTCGAAGCTCGTCCTGCCGGTCCTGCGCGGCGCGACCGCCAAGGGCACGCCGCGGCCGGCGCCGACCGCCCTGCGCGGCCAGCCGAGCCGGCCGTACCGCGCGGCGGCCAACGGCGGCTGAACGGGCCGGGCCGCGCAGCCGGCGGCAGCTGAACGGGCCGAAACAGGACGACCGCAGACGGCGGCTGATCGGGCCGACGCACGACGCCCCGGCCCGCTCAAGATCGCCGCGCGCGCTGCCGACACCCGGTGTGCCATGGCCGGCCGCCGACGTCCTGCCCCCCGCCGCATCCACGCCTCGCTCGTGCTGGGGCTGGCCGTCACCCTCGTCCTTGCGCTGGCCCCCGCGGCAGCGGCGCTCGACGTTCAGATCGTCAACGAGTCGGGGCGTCCGGCCCGCGACGTCTTCGTGATGCTCCACGGCGGCGCCAGCAGCGACGGCCAGCTCGGGCCCGACGCGCCGAAGCGGCTCAGCGAGATCCGTCGCCAGCGCTTCGCGCTGCAAGCCATCAACGGGCGGATCTTCTTCTCGTACGGCTCGCCGGTCGTCTCCGCCGAGCCGCCGCGGTCCTCGATCCGCTACGACAAGGTCGAGATCACCTACCCGGGCGTCGCGAACCTGACCGCGGTCGACTTCTTCGGGATCCCGTTCCGCCTGCAGACGATCACCCGCACCCGCCGGGTCCGCCAGACGCT
>CAZEKK010000124.1:0-7789 GCA_964512905.1 uncultured Solirubrobacteraceae bacterium | reverse complement strand
GCCGGGGCCGGCCGCCGCGCCGGGACGTCCGCCGGCGCGGTGCACGGCTCAAGCCGCCGCCGGCAGGCGCCGATTCGCACAGCAATGTTCGACATCGACGACGCCCTGCGGCATCTCATCAAGGTCGGCGGCTCCGACCTCCACCTCAAGGCTGGCTCCCCGCCGATCGTGCGCGTCAACGGCGTCCTGTCGCCGATCGAGGGCGCCGAGCGCCTGACCGGGGACGACACCCGTGCCGTCGTCGGCACGATCCTCACCGCCGAGGACCGCCGGTCCGAGTTCGACGCCGAGGGCGAGGTCGACTTCGCCTACTCGATCGAGGGCCTCGCCCGCTTCCGGGTCAACGCCTTCCACCAGCGTGGGACCGTGTCTGTGGTCGCCCGGGCGATTCCGTTCACGGTGCGCTCGGTCGAGCAGCTCGGCCTGCCGCCGGTGATCACCAAGCTCGCCGAGGAGGAGCGGGGGATCATCCTGCTGACGGGCACGACGGGCTCCGGCAAGTCGACGACGCTCGCGGCGATGATCGACCACGTCAACCGCACCACGGCGCGGCACATCGTGACGATCGAGGATCCGATCGAGTATCTGCACCGCGACCGGAATTCGGTCATCAACCAGCGCGAGGTGGGGGAGGACACGATCTCGTTCGCCCGCGCGCTGCGCCGCGTGCTGCGGCAGGACCCGGACATCATCCTGATCGGGGAGATGCGCGACGAGGAGACGGTCAGGACCGCCCTGTCGGCCGCTGAGACCGGCCACCTCGTGCTCTCGACGCTCCACACGGTCGACGCCCCCGAGACCGTGAACCGCATCATCGACTTCTTCCCGCCCCACCAGCAGCAGCAAGCCCGCGCGATGCTCGCCGGCACGCTGAAGGGCATCGTCTCGCAGCGCCTGATCCCCACGGCCAACGGCCAGGGCCGTGTCGCGGCCTGCGAGATCCTCGTGATGACCGGCCGGGTCCGCGACATGATCCAGGACCCCGAGCAGACCGGCCGTCTCCACGAGGTCGTGATGGAGGGCGAGTACTACGGGATGCAGACCTTCGACCAGGCGCTGCTCGCCCACGTGCAGACGGGCCGGGTGTCGATGGCCGATGCGCTCAAGGCCGCCTCGCATCCGCACGATTTCAAGCTGCTCATCGCCTCGGACGGCAAGCGGTCGACCTCCATGGACGACATCGGGATCGGCGCGCCCGCCGAGTCCGACCGGCGTCCGGTGCAGCCGCCGGCGCCCGCCGTGCCCCCGAACCGGTCGGAGCCCCCGCCGGCGGCGTCGATTCCGCCTCCGCCGCCCGCGATCCGCGTCTAGTCTTGACCTGCGCCGCCGCGCGGGGCAAAGTGGCAGGTCACCCACGCGATCCCACCGAAAGGACCCGGAAGCGGTGCAAACCACCCTCGGCCAGTTCAACGAAGTCGAGTCGCAGAACTCGTTCAACCTCCAGAACTCCAAGCTCCTGAAGGTCGAGCTCAACCAAGTCACGATCCAGGCCAAGATCGGCTCGATGGTCGCCTATCAGGGCGACGTCAAGTTCGAGCACGCGGGCTCCGGGGGCATGGGCCGCTTCATCAAGAAGGCCGTCACCGGCGAAGGCCAGTCCCTCATGAACGTCAGCGGCAGCGGGGAGGTGTTCCTCGCCGATCAGGCGCAGGACATCCACCTGATCTACCTCGAGAACGACGCGATCACCGTCAACGGCCCCAACGTCCTGGCCTTCGACTCCGGCATCGACTGGGACATCAAGCGCGTCCAGGGCGCAAGCTCGATGATGGGCGGCGGGCTCTACAACACCGAGCTGAAGGGCAACGGCTGGGTGGCGATCCTCTCCGACGGACCGCCCGTGCTGCTCAACGTCGCCGCGGCGCCCACGTTTGCGGACGCCCAAGCGGCCATCACGTGGTCCTCGGGCGTCACGACCTCGATCAAGACCGACGTGAACCTCAAGAGCCTGATCGGGAAGAGCTCCGGGGAGACGGTCCAGATGGCCTTCCAGGGCCAGGGCTGGGTGCTCGTGCAGCCGTCCGAGGGCCAGATCGCCGGCGTGCCGGCCGCCGGCGGCGGGGGCGGCGGCGGCCTGCTCGGACAGCTGTCGGGCTGACCTGCGGGGCGCCGGGCCGCTCCGCCGGACGCGGATCGGCCCGGCGCCCTACTTCAGTTTCGAAAGTCTTGCGCTACGATCCATGGATGGCGCGCAACGACTCGTGTCCCGTGTGCCGGACCGCCGACATCGTGTGTGCGAAGTGGACGATGCTCGTGATCCGCGACCTCTCCGAAGGGCGCACCCGGTTCTGCGAGCTCGAACGCTCGCTGGACGGCATCAGCCCCCGCACCCTTTCGCTGCGCCTGCGGGCGCTCGAGGAGGAGGGCATCGTCGCCCGCCACACCCACCCCGAAGTGCCGCCTCGCGTGGAGTACGTCCTGACCGACAAGGGCCGGGCGCTGCTGCCGATCGTCGAGGCCATGCGCGACTACGGCGCGAGGTGGTTGCACGAGGCCGACCGCCAGCCCGGCGAGCCGCCCGTCGCCGCCATCGCCTGAGAAACCCGTCTCGTTCCGAGGCTGCACCTCCGCCTGCGGCGGCAGGAGGCCGGTTTCCGGCGGCGAACCGCCGTGACGTGCGCAGCCCAGCTCTCCACGACGCCCTCGCGGCCTTCGCCGCCGAAGCCGCCGACCGCCTCGCCGCCGACGCCGCCGCCGGCGCCGAGATCCCGTTCGAGCTCGTCGAGCAGCCCGGCGCCCGCTCGAGCCTGGCCTTCTACCGGCCGCTGACCAGCGAGTTCATCCACCAGCGTGTGGCGGTGCTCGGTCGCCTGCCGTCCTATGGCCGGGCCGCCGCCGCGCTCCAGCGCCAGGCCGGCCTCGAGACCTACCTGCAGGCGCGCGGCGAGCCGCGCGTGCCCCCCGGTCGCGGCGAGCGCGCGGACGCCGCGCTGCGCAGCTTCCTGTCGCGGCTGTTCGAGGGCACGAGCGAGTTCGTTCTCGACGACGGCCGCTTCACGCGGGCGTACGCCGAGCTCGAGGCGATGGTCTACGAGGACCGCGTGCTCACGACCGTCGTGGCGGTCGTGCACGGGGTCGAGCTGGCTTCCGGCACGGTCGAACTCGGCGACGGGCTCTCGCTCGCCCGCGGCGACGCCATCGCCGACGCACCCGCCGAGGCGGTCTGGCCCGGCGGCGCCGCGGCGGCGGAGCCCGCGACCCTCGTCGTGCTCGAGCGCGAGGGCGAGCCGGGCGACGGCGCGCCCGTCAGCGCGGCCCGCGTCCGCTTCCATCGCCTGCTGGCGGCGCTGCGCCTCTACGACCGCGGCGACGTGGCGCTCGGGCCGGGGGCGTGGGTCCGGCTGGACGACGGGCCGTGGCGGCTGGTGGCGCTCGGGGGCGGGGGCCGCCCGGGGAGCGCAGCATTCGCCGTCGCCGCCGAGCAGGAGGACGAACTGCGCGCGTTCTGCAGCCTGGTCGCGCGCCGGGCGCCCGCCGGAGGCGAGGCGGCGTGGGCGCTGGCCCGGTTCGAGATGGGCTGCGAGCGCCTCGCGCCCTTCGAGGCGCTGACCGACCATCTGCTCGCGCTGCGCGCCCTGCTCGAGCCGGAGGGGCCCTCGAGCGGCAGGATGGCCCAGCGCCTCGCGGCGCTGTGCGCCCTGCCCGACGAGCGCCCTGCGCTGGCGGAGCGCGTGGCCCACGCCGTCTCGCTCGAGCGCGCGGTGATCGCCGGCATCGCGCCGGCGGCGCCCGACGCCGACGGCATCGTCGCCGAGATCGCCGACCACCTGCGGGCGCTGCTGCGCGACGTCGTCTGCGGCCACCTGGACGGCGATCTCGTGACCGTCGCCGACGGCATCCTCGGGCTCGGCGAGCCCGCCGAGGATCCCGCCGACGTGACGCCGCCGGCGGGCTTCGTGGCCGTGCCGGCGCCCGACGCGCCCAGCCGCGCGCCGGCGCTGTGGTAGCGCGCTAGGCGTCCTCCCCCGACAGGTGGCGGTAGACCGCCACCAGGCCGTCGACGTCGTGGACGTCGTCGTCGAGCGCCGGGACCTCGATGCGCGGCGGGTGCTCGAGCGCGGCATCGAGGCGGTCGATGCTCTCGCGGTCGCGGGCGGCGAGCGCCTGCTGGTCGGCGAACGCGGCAGCCACCTTCGCGGCCAGGGCGGCCGGAAGGACGTCCTCGAGGTCGCCTCGAACGGCGTCCGGGTCCGCGCCGGGCGCCGGGTCGATCGTGACGCGGTTCACGATGGCGCCGCCGAACGGCATGCCGGCGTCGCGCAGCTTGCGCCAGAAGAAGACCGCCTCATCGACGGGCTCGGGCTCGGGCGAGGTGACGAGCAGGAACGTCGTGGCCGGGTCGGAGAGCAGGCGGTTGGCGTGCTCGGCCCGGTCCTTGAAGCCGTCGATGAGGCCGCCCAGCGCCCGGAAGAAGACCGACAGGTCCTCCAGGAGATCGACGCCGGTGACGCGCTTGAGGATCGAGAAGACCACGCCGGTCCCCCGACCCACGATTCGCGTGGCGAAGCCGCCCGGCCGCAGGAAGACCCGCAGCGCGCGGCCTTCGAAGAACTGGGTGAGCCGGTCGGGGGCGTCGAGGAAGTCCAGCGCGTTGCGCGACGGCGGCGTGTCGAGCACGAGGAGGTCGTAGTCGCCCTCCTGGTCGAGTTCGTAGAGCTTTGCGATCGCCGTGTACTCCTGCGAGCCGGCGACGGCGCCCGACAGCTCTCGGTAGATGCGGTTCTGGAGGATCTCGTCCCGGGTGCCCGGGTCCGGCGCGAGGCGCTCGATCAGCTCGTCGAACGTCTGCTTGGGATCGAGCATCATCGCCCACAGCTCGCCCTTCATCTCGATGCCGTGGCCGGCGAGCCGGGCCGGGTCCACCCGGTGGGGCTCGTTGCCGAGCTCGTCGAGGCCGAGCGAGTTGGCCAGCCGCCGGGCGGGATCGATCGTCACGACGGCGACCTTGTGGCCGGCCGCCGCCATGCCGAGGCCGATCGCCGCCGAGGCGGTCGTCTTGCCGACGCCGCCCGAGCCCGCGCAGATGCAGACGTGACGGCCGGCAAGCAGCTCCTCGATCGTCACAGGCGTGCCTCCAGTGCGTCGGCGAGCGCGTCGTACTCGGGCGCGCCCAGCGGTGAGCAGGCCAGCCGCGGGAGCAGCACGGGATCCTGGCCGCACGCGCGCGCCACGCGGCGCACCTGGGCCCGCTCGGCCTTCGCCCGCGTGTGGGCGCGCAGCGCCGCGGCGATCGCGGCCCGGGCCGCCGGCGTGCCCGCGTGGTCGCCCCGGCGCCGCAGGGCGGTCGCGTCGCGGGCGTCGAAGCGGTCTGCGTGCATGGCGTTGACGACGGCGAGGTCCAGGCCGAGGCCCGGGTCCTGCGCGAGTTCGTCGCGGATGAACACCAGTTCGTTGACCGGCATCTCCTCGGGCAGCGCCACCGCCACGATGCCGGTGCGCTCCGCGTCGCTGAGGAATGCCTCGATGTGCCGTCCCTGGCGGGCGATCGGGCCGACCTGCGCGATGTCGGCGAACGTCCGCGGCGTGCGCAGGAAGGCGATCCCGTGGCCGGTGGCCGGGGCGTCGACGATGACGAGGTCGTAGGGCGCGCCCTCGTGGCGCCGGCGGTCGAGCTGGGCCAGCTCCCAGATCTTCCCGATGGTCAGCAGCTCGCGCATGCCCGGCGCGGCGATCGCGAAGTGCTGGAAGGCGCGGCTGGCCGCCAGCAGCTCCGCCAGCGGGCGCAGCGGGACCTGGAGCACGAGGTACTCCTCCATCGCGGCCTGGGGGTCGATCGAGATCGCGTGCAGGCCCGGGGCGATCTCGGCCTCCTCCTCGGCCCGCACGGTGCCGTGCCCGAAGGCGCGCGCGAGGCGCTCCTGGTGGGCGACCTCCGCGACGATCGTCCGCCGGCCGCGCCGGGCCGCAGCCAGGCCGAGGGCCGCGGCGACCGTCGTACGTCCGACGCCTCCCTTGCCCATGACGAAGACGAGCCGCTTGTCGAGCAGGCCGGGCATCCGGACGGTGGAGCGTACTGGCGCGATCGGCCCGGCGGCCTGCGCCAGGAAGGAATCGACCCCGCGCCTGCGAATACCCCAACGCACATGCGATCAACACCACCCCGCATCGGAGGGGAGCCGTGACCAAGGCCAAGGTCATCGCGTTCGCCAATCAGAAGGGCGGCGTCGCCAAGACGACGACCACCCTCAACGTTGCCGTCGCGTTCGCCGAGAAGGGGCACCGCGTCCTGTGCGTGGACATGGACCCCCAGGGCAACCTGACGATGTCCCAGGGCATCGACCCCGACACCGTCGAGGTCTCGATGTACGACGTGCTCGTGTATCACACCTCGATCCGGGAGGCGATCCGCAAGCGCGAGGTGGACATCGCCTGCGCCTCGATCGACCTCGCCGGCGCCGAGATCGCGATGTCGACGCAGATTGGACGCGAGCGGTCCCTGGAGAAGGCGTTTCGTCCGATCCTCGAGGACTACGACTTCATCTGCATCGACACTCCGCCGAGCCTCGGGCTGCTGACGATCAACGCCCTGACGGCGGCGGATCGGGTGATCGTCCCCGTCCAATGCGAGTATCTGTCCATGCGCGGCCTGATCCAGCTGCAGAACACCCTCGAGATGATCCGGGAGAACCTCAATCCGGACATCGAGATCGAGGGGATCCTGCCGACGCTCATGGACTCGCGCACCGTGCACGCCAAGGAGGCGATCGAGATCCTCGAGGAGAACTTCGGCGACCGGGTGTTCGCCTCGCGGATTCGCAAGACGATTCGCTTCGCGGAGGCCCCGGTGCGAGGGATGTCGGTGCTCAAATACGATCCGGACGGCAAGGCGGCCGAGGCCTATCGGAGCCTGGCCAAGGAGGTTCTCGACAATGGCAGGGAGTAAGCGAGCGAGCATGCGCGAGGGCCCCCTGGCGGCGCTGTTCCGGAAGACCGAGGAAGAGGGCCTGGGCCCGGAGGCGACGCGGCCCGACGGCTCGCCCGCCGGGCACGAGACGCCCGCGTCGCAGGCTGCGGCGCCGGCGCCTCAGGCGCCCGCGCCGGCTGCGCAGCCGCCGGTCCAGCCGGAGGCTGCGGCCCCGCCCGCCGTGCGTCCCGAGCCGGTCGCGTCCGAGGCCGTCGTCCCCGTCGTCGAGGACGAGCACCACGTGCCCTCGCCGCGCGAGCGGCTGCGCCAGGCGTTCTCCGCCGACATCCCCGAGAACATCCTCGAGCGCGCGCCCGAGCCCGCCGAGGACGTCTACGCCGAGGCCCGGCCGTCGGCGCTGGCGTCCGAGCCGTTCGCCGCCGGCGCGGCCCGGCCGGTCGGCCAGCCCGCGCTGCGCGTCGTCGGCGTCGGCGGCGCCGGCGTCAATGCGGTCAATCGCATGGTCGAGGCCGAGGTCGAGGGCGTCGAGTTCATCGCCATCAACACCGACCTGCAGTCGCTGCAGCAGTCGGCGGCGGCCGTCACGCTTCACATTGGCGAGCAGCTCACCCGCGGGCTGGGCTCCGGCTCGAACCCGGAGCTCGGGCGCGAGTCGGCGATGGAGGACTACGACCGGATCAAGGCACTGATGAAGGGCGCCGACATGGTCTTCGTGACCGCCGGCGCGGGCGGCGGCACCGGCACCGGCGCGGCGCCGATCGTTGCCCGGATCGCCCGTGAACTCGGCGCGCTCACCGTCGGCATCGTCACGAAGCCGTTCGGGTTCGAGGGCTCGCGGCGCAAGGCGCAGGCCGACTCGGGCATCGAGGCGCTGGCCGCCGAGGTGGACACGCTCATCGTCGTGCCGAACAACCGCCTGCTCAC
>CAZEKK010000123.1:0-7935 GCA_964512905.1 uncultured Solirubrobacteraceae bacterium | reverse complement strand
CTGGCGCGCCGGCGCTCGACCCGCCCGCCCCGGACGCGCCCGCGCCGCCCGACGACTCGCCGCCGCCGGCCTCTCGCTCGGACTCGCCGGACTCCGTCGCGTCGCGGTCGCCGTCCTCGTCCGCCGGCGGGGTGCGCCGGCGGTCGTCCTCATCCCGCCCCGGCGGCGGCGCGAGGTCGCGGCCGGCGTCGAGCGGCTCGGACTGCAGGCCGATCTTCTGGCTGGACAGCTCACTGGCCGCGAGGGTGACGCCGGCGGCGAGCGCCACGCCGAGGAGGGCGAGCGCCGTCCACGCGAGGATCGACTTCACGGTCATGGCGATCCCAAGGTAGCGCGGCGCCGGCGCACGTCAGCGCACCCGCTCCAGGCCCTCGAGCCGCGCGGCGACGCCCTGCCCCGGCTCCGACGACAGGCTGATGTCGGCGCCCCACCGCCGGGCCAGTTCCCGCGCGATCGGCAGCCCGAGGCCCGTCCCGCCCGGCGTGCGCCGGCCCGCGCGGCCCCGGTGGAAGCGCTCGAAGACCTCCGACTCCTCCCCCGCCGCGAGGCCCACCCCGTCGTCGCGCACCTCGAGGACGCCGGGCAGCGCCGCCACGACCACGGTCGCGCCCGGCCCGGCGTAGCGGATGGCGTTCTCCACGAGCACGTCGGCGATCCGGTCGACGTCGCTGCCCGCGCAGGCGACGGCCCCGGCCCGGGCGTCCACGTGGACCTGCAGCGCCGTCCCGGCCTCGGCGGCCGCCGCCCGCCAGCGCCCCGCTGCGGCCCGCGCGGCGCCGCCGAGGTCCACCGGCTCCTCCGGGGGGCGGCGCTCGGACGCCTCGCTGAGCAGGAGCAGCTCGCGCACCATGCCCGACAGCCGGTCGACCTCGGCCAGGCCGGCGTCGATCTCGGCCTGCACGGCCGGCTCGGTGCTCGCGGCCCGGGCCTCCTCGAGGCGCAGCCGCAGCCCGGTCAGCGGCGTCCTGAGCTGGTGGGACGCGTCGGCGACGAACTCCCGCTGCACCTGCAGGAGCTGCCCGATCCGCGCCGTCATCTCGTTGAAGGACCGGGCGAGCGTGCGCTGCTCGGAGGAGCCCTCGACCCGAACCTCGGTGTCGAAGTCCCCGGCGGCCACCCGCCGCGCGGCGTCCTCCAGGCGCCGCACCGGGCGCACGATCTGCCGCGCCACCACGGCACCGGCGGCGAGGCCGATGAGCAGCACGAGCGCGCCGATGAGGATCAGCCCGACGGTGACGCGATTCACCGACCGCGTCACGGCGGCGACGTCCTGCGTCACCCGCACCGCGCCGAACGGACGGCCCGCCTTGAGGATGGGCACGGCGGTCGCGAGCACGTCGGTCCTGAGCGTCGCACTGGAGCGCACCTCCTGGGAGCTCGCGCCGCGCAGGGCGCGGGCGATCTCCGGGCGCTGCGAGTAGTCGGCGCCGACCTGGCCGGTGCCGGCGCTGTCGGCGAGGACCGTGCCGGCGCGGTCGGTCACGATCACCCGCCCGCGGACGTTCTCGCCGGCGGTCTGCACCAGCCGCCTCAGCTCGGCGGGACGCTTGGGCGCCAGGAGGTCCGAGGCGGTGGCCGCCACGACGTCCGCCTGTCCGCGGGCCTGCAAGCGCACCTCCGAGTCCACCCGCTCCCGCAGGCTGACGATGAGCGGCACCTCGAGCGCGACGATCGCGAGCAGGAGGACGTAGGCGAAGGCGAGGAGGAGGCGGAGCCGGAGGCTTACGGGTCCAGCTCCTCGGGCGCGCTGAACCGGAAGCCGACCCCGCGCACCGTGTGGATGTACCGCGGATCGGCCGGGTCGTCCCCGAGCTTGCGGCGCAGCCACCCGATGTGCACGTCGAGCGTCTTGGTCGAGCCGAACCAGTTCTCGTCCCACACGCGGGCCATGAGGTCCTCGCGCGTCACGACGTGGCCGGCGTGGCGCACGAGCTCGGCGAGCAGGTCGAACTCCTTGCGCGCCAGGTCGATCTCCTCGCCGCCGCGCCGCACGCGCCGGGCGGCGGCGTCGACCTCGAGGTCGCCGAGGGTCCGGACGGGCTCGGGCTCGCCGGCCTCGTCGCCGGGCCGGCGGCCGGAGCGCCGCAGGATCGCGCGGATGCGGGCCACGACCTCGCCGCCGGCGAACGGCTTGACGACGTAGTCGTCGGCACCAAGCTCGAGGCCGACGATCTTGTCGGTCTCGGTGCCGCGCGCGGTGAGCATGACGATCGGCACGTCGGATCCGCGGCGCAGCTCGCGGCAGACGTCGCGCCCGTCGCCATCCGGCAGCGTGAGGTCGAGCAAGACGAGATCGAAGTCGTCCCGCCCGGCCAGCTCCAGGGCCCGCGCCGCCGTCGCCGCGACGACGGGCTCGAACCCCTCCCGGCGCAGGGCGTGCGAGAAGGGCTCGGAGATCGATGCCTCGTCCTCGACGAAGAGGATCCGAGGGCGGGCGGCGGCGGCGTCCACGGTGATCCGACTGTAGCGGCCGCCGGGCGGCGATCCGGCCCGGAAGCGGGGCCTTTGCCGAACCTTTCCCTGGCCCTGGACCGGCGTTGGACCGCCGCGCGACACCCTGCCGGGGCACCGTCGATCCCCCTGGAGGACTGCGCCATGCCGATCCGCCCCGCCACGCTCGTCGCCGGCGGCACCGTTGTCGCCCTTGCCGGGCTCACCGCCGCCGCGCTCACGGCAGGCTCTGCCGAGCCGGCCTCGGCCCCCGCCGCCCCGCTGCAGGTGCGCACCCAGGTGGTCGAGACGACGGTGCACCGCACCCGCCACGCGCGCCGCGCCGCCAGCGCCGCGGCCCAGGCCGGGGGCGCCGCCGTGGCCGCCGCCGAGCCGCTGCAGACGCGATCGAGCGGCGGCGGCTCAGCCCCGTACTCCGGCACGCGGTCGCTCGAGACACGCTCGAGCGGCGGCGGGTCCGGCGGCGGCGAGTCCGAGTACGGCGAGTCGGATGACGGCGCCCCGCGTTCCGGCGGCGCGCCGGAGGGCAGCCAGGCGCCGCAGCGCTCCTCGGGCGGCGAGCGCGAGGACCGCGGCGAGTCGGAGAGCTACGGCGAGTCCGAGGACCATGGCGACGGCGAGGACCGCGGCGAGTCCGACGACTCCGGCGGCGCCGGGAACCACGGCGAGCGCGAGGGGCGGGCTCGCGATGACTGATCCAGCCGCCGCCGCCCTGCCGCGCCGCCCCCCCGCCGGCCGGCCCGTGCGCCGGGATCGCGACGCCGCCCGCAGCGCCGCGCGGCGCCGCCGCGGCCCCTCGCCGGTCCACGTCGTCGCGGGAACGCTCGCCGTCTTCCTGGCCTGCCTGGCCTTCCTGGCCTGGCAGGTGCGGACCGGCCACGACCCCTCCCTCGGCACCCCGGCCGCCGCCGCCCCGGCCCGCGTCCTCGTCAAGCGCGTCGAACGCAAGGTCGTAGTGACCGACGTGCTGCCGGTCGAGGAGGACGACGCCCCGACCGGGGGGACGGCGTCGGGCGGTAGCGTCCAGGTGGTCCAGTCCGCGCCCGCCCCGGCGGCGCCGGCCCCCACCACCCGCTCCTCCTGACCCCGCCATGCCCGAGCACGACGTCACCTTCGACTGCATGGGCTGCGAGGTCCGGCTGCTCGTCGGCGACGCCGGGCCCGGCGAGCCGCCCGCCGCGGAGGCTGCCGCAGCGGCGGAGGCGTGGCTGCACGAGTTCGACGCCGCGCTCTCGCGCTTCAAGCCCGGCAGCGAACTCGTCGCGCTGAACGCCGACCCGCGCCCGGACGTTCCGGCCTCGCCGCTGCTGCTCGCTGCCGTCGCCGCGGCCCGCTGGGCGGCGGAGCGCAGCGGCGGCCTCGTCGATCCGACCGCGGTGCTCGACGCCCTCGAGGACGCCGGCTACGCGGCCTCGCGGGCCGGGAAGACGCCGGCCTCACTCACCGACGCGCTCGCGACCGCCCCGCCCCGCCGCCCGGCGGCTCCGGCGCCCGAGTCGCGGTGGCGCGACGTGACCGTCGACGACGCCGCCGGCGTCGTGCACCGCCCGCCCGGCGTGCGCATCGACAGCGGCGGCACCGGCAAGGGTCTCGCCGCCGACGCCCTCGCCGTGCGCCTCGCCGGGCGCGATCGCTTCGCGATCGACTGCGCGGGCGATCTGCGGGTCGGCGGCCGCCAGCTGCCCGAGCATCCCTACGACGTGCAGGCCCTCCATCCCCTGACGCGCGAGCCGATGCGCACGATCCGCCTGGCCGGGGGCGCCGTCGCGACGTCCGGCATCGACTCCCGCCTGTGGCGCACGCCCGACGGCGGCTTCGCCCACCACGTGATCGATCCGGCGACGGGCGAGCCGGCCTGGACCGGGCTGATCTCGGTCACCGCCCTCGCCCCGACGGCGCTCGAGGCCGAGGCGCTCGCCAAGACCGCGCTGCTCAGCGGCCCAGGCGCCGCCGCCGAGGTGCTCGGCCGCTACGGCGGCCTGCTCGTCCGCGACGACGGCGGCGTCGAAACGGTCGGCACCGTGCCGGGCCCGCCGCCGCGCCTGCGCGTGCGCATGCCGGCGCCGTCGCGCGCCTGACGCCGGCTGCGCCGGGCGCCGGGCGCTTCTTTGCCAAGCCTTCACCCGGGATTCGCGGGCGCTTGGCCGGCCGCGCCGCATCATCATCGGCATGACCCAGTCGACCAACCCGCTCGACTACTCGTGGTGGCTCGCGAGCCGGGCCGCCGGCGTCACCTCGCTCGTCCTCGTGTCGCTCTCGGTGCTGCTCGGCCTGGCGATGGCGGCGGGCCTGATCCGGCGCCCCGCCTGGAAGCGCACGGCCATCGCGCTGCACGAGCAGGTCGCGCTGGCCGGCCTCGTCGCCATCGCCGTGCACGGCATCACCCTGCTGGGCGACACCTGGCTCAAGGCGGCGCCGATCGATCTCGTCGTTCCGTTCGGGATGGGCTACCGGCCCGGCTTCACCGGCCTGGGCGTGATTGCCGGCTGGCTGGCCGCGCTGCTCGGCCTGTCCTTCTACGCCCGGAAGTGGATTGGCGCCAAGCGCTGGCGTTCGCTGCATCGGGCGACCCTGCTCGTCTGGCTCCTGGGCGCCGTCCACACGCTCGGCGCCGGGACCGACGCCGGCAGCGCCTGGCTGCAGGCCCTCGTCGCCGCGCCGGCCGTCGCCATCGCGCTCATGCTCCCGGCCCGGCTGCTGCGCGGCCGGCGCCGGGCCGCGGGGAGGCTGGCGCGCGGAGGCACCCGGTCGCGCCGTCCCGCCGTTCCGGCGCAGTCGACCGGCGGCGGGGCGCCGCGCCGTCCCGCCAGGGGACCGACCTCCGGCGGCCGTGGCGCCGTCGGGTCCGGGTCGGTTGCCGCTGCGGCCGCGCACCCCGCCGCCGCACGCCCCGCCGCCGCACGCCCCGCCGCCGCACGCCCCGCCGCCGCACGCCCCGCCGCCGCACGCCCCGCCCGGCCCGGACCGGCCGGCGAGTGGAGCGACATCGAGTGGGTCGGACGCCGGCGATGAGCGACGGCATCGTCATCGCCGGCGGCGGCCTGGCCGCGCAGCGCTGCGTCGAGACCCTCCGGTCCCGCGGCCACGCCGGCCCGATCCGCATCGCCTGTGCCGAGCCCGATCCGCCCTACGACCGGCCCCCGCTCTCCAAGGAGGTGCTCGCCGGCGCTGCCGACGGCCGCGACCTGGCCTTCCGGCCGCAGCCGTGGTACGCCGCCGAGCGGATCGACCTGCTGCTCGGCGATCCGGCCGTGCGGCTCGATCCCTCGGGGCGGCGCGTGCTTCTCGGGTCCGGGCGCGTGCTCGCCTACGACCGACTGCTCGTCGCCACGGGCGCGGCCCCCCGCCTCCCCGACGCCTGGCGCCGGACCAACGTCCACGTGCTCCGCACCCGCGCCGAGGCGGAGACGCTGCGAGCCGGACTGCTGCCCGGCGCCCGCGTCGCGATCATCGGGGCCGGCTTCATCGGCCAGGAGGTCGCCGCCGCGGCGCGCCGGCACGGCGCCGACGTCACCCTCGTCGAGGCGCTGCCGGCTCCGCTGCATCCCGTCCTCGGCGCGGAGATCGGCGGCTGGCTCGCCGACCTGCACCGGGCCGAGGGCGTCGACGTCCGCTGCGGCGTGCCGGTCGCGGGCCTGCAGGGCACCGGCACGGCGACCGCCGTCGCGCTCGCGGACGGATCGGAGCTTCCGTGCGACCTCGTCGTCGTTGGGATCGGCGTCGAACCGGACACGGCTTGGCTCGCGAGCAGCGGCCTGCCCGCCCGCGGCGGGATCCCGACCGACCCGGCGGGCCGCACGGCCCTGCCCGGTGTCTTCGCCGCCGGCGACGCCGCCAGTCCGTTCGACCCGGTGCGCGGCGCCCACCGCCGCTCCGAGCACTGGGAGGCCGCAGTCCACTCCGGTCGCGCGGCAGCGCGCGCGATGCTCGGCCTCGACATCGGGCCGGCTGCGTCTTCGGCCTTCTGGAGCGACCAGTACGGCACGCGGATCCAGTACGTCGGCGACGCCCGCGGGCACGACGCCGTCGAGATCGACGGCGACCCCGGCGCCCGCGATGCGACCGCGGTCTTCCTCCGCGCCGGCATGCCGGTCGCCGCGCTGCTGGTCGGACGCCCCCGCGCCCTGCCGGCCTGGCGCCGCGCCGTCGCCCCCCCGTCCGTCCACCCACAGATCAGGAGAGCCGCATGACCCTCGTGCCCACCGTCGACGACGCGGCCTGCAGCGCCCACGGCGACTGCGCCGACGTTGCCCCAGATGTCTTCCGCATCGATGACGTCGCCGTCGTCGTCGGGACCGCCGACGACGCCACCATCCTCGCCGCCGCCGAGGCCTGTCCCGCAGTCGCGATCTCGGTGATCGACGACGCGACCGGCGAGCAGGTGTACCCGTGACCGCCACTCGCCGCGCCCTCGCTGCCGCCGGTGCCGGCGCCCTCGCCGCCGCCTGGGCACCGGCCGCCGGAGCGGCATCGCCGCCCGCGGTCGCCGCCGCGGTCGCCGTCGGCCCGTCCGCCCAGGCGGGCGCCGCCGCCACCGCGCCGGTGGCGCTGACCACGCGGTCGAGCGGCACGCCCGTCCGCCCGCGGTCCGCGACCCTCGCCGCGCAGGCCCAGACCGGTCGGAGGATCGTCGCGAGCGGCCGGATCGGGATGCCGGCGGGGCTGTCCCTCGCCGCGGGCTGCTCGGGCCGCACGACGGTCGCCGTGCGGCGCAGCGGCGCCGTGATCGCATCCCGCACCGCCGCCGTCTCGCGCACCGGGGGCGCCTGCCGCTGGCGCACGACGCTGACGCTCCCGTCCGCCACGCCCGCCGGCGTGACGGTCGCCGTGCGCGGCCGCTTCGGCGGCAACGGCTACCTGCGCGCCGCGTCGACCCCCGTCGTCTCCGTCACGACGCGCTGAGCTCCAAACCGCGTTCCCGCCCCGTCGCGCCGGTCAGGCCGGCGTGACGGGGTTGCGCTTCGCCGGCCACTCCCGGCGCTTGCCGGCGTAGATGGCGTAGCGCTTGGTGAGCTCTGAGCGCAGGTCCTCCGGCTCGATCACCGCGTCGACGACCATCTCGGAGGCGAGGTGCAGGATGTCGATGTCCTCGGCGTACTCGCGGCGAAGCTCCTCGGTCTTCGCGGCGCGCTCGGCCTCGTCCTCGATCGCCTGAAGCTGGTTGAAGAAGACCGCGTTGATCGCGGCCTGCGGACCCATGACGGCGATCGACGCCGTCGGCAGGGCCAGCGTGCAGTCGGGGTCGTACGCCGGCCCGGCCATCGCGTAGAGCCCGGCTCCGTAGGCCTTGCGCACGATCACCGAGATCTTCGGGACGGTGGCCTCGGCGACGGCGCTGATCATCTTCGCGCCGTGGCGGATGATGCCCTGGCGCTCGACCCCGGTCCCGATCATGAACCCCGGCACGTCGGCCAAGAACAACAGCGGGACGTTGAACGCGTTGCAGGTCATGATGAACCGCGCCGCCTTGTCGGCCGAGTCGAC
>CAZEKK010000122.1:0-8006 GCA_964512905.1 uncultured Solirubrobacteraceae bacterium | reverse complement strand
GGTCGCGTCGCGTTCGGCGACGGCCCGCTTGGTGACGAGGTTGAACACGTTCTGCGACCAGTTCTGCACGGTCGTGTAGCGGATGCGCGCGCCGGGCTTGGCGATGAGCTCGACGACGGCGGAGTGCAGGGAGTCGCTGGAGTACGTCGGGGCGGTGCAGCCTTCGACGTAGTGCACGTAGCTGCCTTCGTCGGCGATGATGATCGTCCGCTCGAACTGGCCCATGTTCTCGGTGTTGATCCGGAAGTAGGCCTGGAGCGGCATCTCGACGTGGACGCCGGGCGGCACGTAGACGAACGAGCCGCCGGACCACACCGCGCTGTTGAGCGCGGCGAGCTTGTTGTCGTTCGGCGGGATGATCGTCCCGATGTACTGCTTGACGAGGTCCTCGTGGTCGCGGAGCGCGCTGTCCATGTCGAGGAAGATCACGCCCTGCTTCTCGAGCTCCTCGTTGACCTGGTGGTAGACGGTCTCGCTTTCGTACTGCGCGCCGACGCCGGCGAGGAACTTGCGCTCGGCCTCGGGGATGCCGAGCCGGTCGAAGGTCTTCTTCACGTCGTCGGGCACGTCGTCCCACGAGCGCTCGGCGCGCTCGGAGGCCCGCACGAAGTAGTGGATGTCGTCGAAGTCGACCTCCGCGAGCATCGGGCTGCCCCAGGTCGGCATCGGGCGGGCCAGGAAGTGGTCGAGCGCCTTGAGGCGGAACTCGCGCATCCACTCGGGCTCGGACTTGAACTCCGAGATCTTCTCGACCAGTTCGCGCGTCAGCCCCTTCGGCGCCTTGTACAGGTAGTTCTCGGCGTCGTGGAACCCGTAGCGCTCGGTGTAGTCCGCGTTGATCTCGGCAAGCTCGGCGTTCTCGCCGACGATCTCGGGCGTGGCCATGGTCAGTCGACCTCCAGGGTGATGATGTCGTCGTCGGTGACCGTCACGGGGAACGTGTCGACCGGCTCGTAGGCCGGCAGCGTCAGCGGCCTGCCGCTCTTCAGGTCGAAGAGCGAGCCGTGCCGGGGGCATTCGACGGTGCAGCGGGCAGGGTCGACGGGGCCCTCGGCGAGCGGGCCGTCGTCGTGGGAGCAGCGGTCCTCGATGGCGTAGAGCGTGCCTGAGACGTTGAAGACCCCGATCTCGAGATCGTCGTGCTCGACGACCTTCACGCTGCCGGGCGGGAGGTCGGCCAGGGCACAGACGGTGACGCGATCGGCCACGGCTACAGCCCCCCGGGCGTGCGCTCGTGGGGGCCGCCGGCCTCGGTCGTGCCGGCCTCCCAGTCGGCTGCTGCGCCCATCGCGGCGCTCTTGAGGACCTTCAGCGACAACAGCGCGCACTTCATGCGCGTGGCCGAGATGTCGATGCCGAGCAGGTCGAGCACGGCGCTGCGGTCCAGCGCGACCAGCTCCTGCACCGTCATGCCCTTGACCTCGTCGGAGATCATCGACGCCGCGGCCTGGCTGATCGCGCAGCCGTGGCCGCTGAAGCGCAGGTCCTCGATGCGGCCGGCGTCGTCGGTCTTGATCTCGACCCGCAGTTCGTCGCCGCAGAGCGGGTTGACGTCCTCGAACTCGAGGTCGTGCGGGTCGAGCGTCCCCCAGTTGTGGGGCCGCTTGTAGTGGGCCAGGATCTCGTCGCGGTAGAGCTCGTCCATGGGTGTGCCCGGGTCGGCGGCTAGACCGCGGCCTCGACCTCGTCCTTGATCCAGCCGTAGCCCTTCTCCTCGAGCACGGTGACGAGTTCCGGCCCGCCCTCCTTGTCGATCCGGCCTTGTTAGAGGACGTGGACGAAGTCGGGCTCGATGAGATGCAGGATGCGCTGGTAGTGGGTGATGATCAGGACGCCCATGTCCGGGCCCGCCACCGAGTTGACGCCGTTCGCCACGACCTGCAGCGCGTCGATGTCCAGGCCGGAGTCGGTCTCGTCGAGGATCGCCAGCGCAGGCTTCTGCAGGGCGAGCTGGAGGATCTCCATCCGCTTCTTCTCGCCGCCGGAGAAGCCGTCGTTGAGGTAGCGGCTGGAGAACTCCTTCGGCACGTCGGTCAACTCCATCGCCGCCTGCACGGTCTGGCGGAAGTCCTTGAGGCTGATCTCCGGCTCGCCGCGGGCCTCCCGATGCGCGTTCATCACCGTGCGCAGGTACTTCGTGACCGTCACGCCGGGAATGGCGACCGGGTACTGGAACGCCATGAAGAGGCCCATCCGGGCCCGCTCGTCGGGGTCGGCCTCGGTGATGTCCTCGCCCTCGAAGAGGATCTGGCCTTCGGTGACCTCGAGGCCGGGATGGCCCATGATCACGTTGGCCAGCGTCGACTTGCCCGAACCGTTCGGGCCCATGAGCGCGTGCGTCTCGCCCTTGCTGACGGCGAGGTCGAGGCCGCGCAGGATCGGCTTGTCGCCGGCGTTGACGCTGAGGTTGCTGATCTCCAGGGTTGCCATGTTCTCCGTGTCAGTCGGGGTGGTGCGGGTCGGGCGGTTCGGGTCAGCCGGCGGCGATCGCTTGGACGCTGTCGGCGGCGGGCGCTTCACGGGACGCGAACTCGACGAGGTCGGCGAGCGTGGTGGTGTGCAGCGCGCGGACGATGCCGCCCTGCACCCGCGTCCAGAGCAGCTTCGTGGCGCAGCCGCTGGCGGCGCCGCCCTCGTGGGAGCACGCGACGCGGCCTGCCGGATCGGTCACGAAGCACTCCATCGGCGCGATCGCGCCCTCGAGGGCGAGCACGACGTCGTCCATGGCGATCTCCTCCGCGGGGCGGGCGAGGCGGTAACCGCCGTGCGCGCCGCGGCTGCTGCTCACGAGGCCGGCCTTGCGCAGCTTGGCGACCACGTGCTCGAGGTAGGAGAGCGGGAGCGCCTCGGCTTCGGCGATCGCCTTGAGCGAGACCGGCTCGTCGCCGGAGCGCCGGCCGAGCTCGACCATGAGCCGCACGCCGTACTCCGCCTTGGTCGAGAAGATCATCACGACGAAATCCTACCAGCGAGGTCGGATTCGGGTCCGGGGCCGCCGGAGGGCGTACGATCGCGCTCATGACGGAGCGGGCGCATCCGGGCCGGGAAGTCGACGGCGGCGGAGCCGTCGACCCCGGCGGGCCGGTTCACACGGCGACGTGGCAGACGTTGTCCGCGGCTCCGGACCGCGGGCTGCCGCGGTTCTTCCGCCTGCGCCGGCGTATCCGCCGGTCGCTGTGGCTCGTCCCGCTCGTGTGGCTGGTTGCCGGCTACGTCGGCGCCGCCGTCCTGCCGGACATCGACCGCAACCTCGGCAGCCGCGACAGCGTGATTCTCGTTGGGGTCTCGGCGGATTCGGCCCGCACGACGCTGGCCTCGATCGCCACCGGCATGATCACCTTCACGGCCGTCGTCTTCTCGATCCTGCTGCTCGTGGTGCAGTTCGGGAACACCGCCTTCTCGCCGCGGTACGTCCAGTGGGTGCGGGGCGACCGGGTGACGCTGCACGGCCTCGGTGTCTTCATGGCGACGGCCATCTACGCGCTGGCCGCAATCAACGAGGTCAGCCCGGCCAAGCCCGGCGAGACGAACGACTTCGTCCCGGCGCTCACGGTCGGGGTGGCCTTCCTCCTCACCTTCGCCAGCTTCCTGATGTTCATCTGGATGACGAGCCGGACGATCCGGAACTTCCACGTCTCCAGCGCGGTGCGCCTGGTCGGCGAGCGCGGCGCCGCCGCCGTGTTCGAGGTCTACCCGGAGCCGTTTCGTCCCGGTGCCGACGAGCGCGCGCCGCTGCCGCCGGCGGCCGACGGGCGGGTCGAGGTGCTGCGCCAGACCAGGCACCCGGGCTTCATCGTGGCGCTCGACGGGCGGCGATTGGCGGCGATCGGGCGGCGGACGGACTGCGTGTTCGAGCTCGCGGTGCCGATCGGCGCGCACATCTCGCGCGGGGCGCCGCTCGTGCGCATCCATGGCGGCCACCGGGCGCCCGCGCGGCGCTGGCTGCGCTCGGGCGTCGTGATCGGCCGCGAGCGGACGATCGAGCAGGATCCGGGCTTCGCCTTCCGCATCCTGGTCGACATCGCGATCAAGGCCCTGTCGCCGGCGGTCAACGACCCGACGACCGCGGTGCAGTCGCTCAACTCGCTCGAGGATCTCCTGCGGTGCGTGGCGTGGCGGCGCATCTCGGTGGGCCAGATCGGCGATCGCGACGGGGAGGTCCGCGTCGTCTTCCCCACCCCAGGGTGGGAGGACTACCTCGCGCTGGCCGTGACCGAGATCCGCGAGTACGGCACCGCCTCCTCGCAGGTCATGCGGCGGCTGCGGGCGCTGCTGATGGACCTCGAGGAGGGCGTGCCCGAGCAGCGCCGTCCGGCGATCCGCCGTCAGCTCGAACTGCTCGACGAGACGGTGTCCCGCGGCTTCACGCTCGACGCCGATCGGGAGTTCGCGGCCCGCCGCGATCCGATGGGGATCGGCGGGGCAGGGTAGCCGGCGCCAGCTGCCGCACCGCCGGCGGGCGTCCTCTACGCTGCCGCCGATGCGCGCTTTCTCGATCGCCTTGGCCGCGGCGGCGCTCGCCGGCGTGGGCGCCGCTCCCGCCGCCGCCGAGACCGCGGCCGACACCGGCTCTCCCGTGCTCGTCCCGGTCTGGGCGACCTTCGATGGCGACACGCCGATCAGCGGCGCCCGGGTGACGGTCAAGGCTGGCGGGCAGACCGTCAGCCAGTCCGGGGGGCGGACCGATCGCACCGAGCCCAGCGGGATCGCACTGCTGGAGTTCGACCGGCTGCCGCGGTCGTTCACCGTCGTCGTCACCGGCGGCCGCTCCGAAGGCCGTCCCGTTCGCGGATCCCTCGAGGCCGACGTGCGAAGCTTCGACCAGGGCGACGCCGACATCGTCTTCGTCAACCCCGTGACCACGCTGATCGCCGCCAAGGATGACCGCGGCTACGGCCCCAAGGCGGCGGCGCGGCTGGTCCGGCGCAGCCTCGGGCTCCCGGGCTGGATCGACAACGGCGCCGACCTGCGCGCCACCGACCGCTGGTTCGGCGGCGACGCCTTTCAGGACGCGGCGGCGAGGGGCATCGCCCCGCTCGTCTCCAGGCTGACGCGCCGCGGCGCGCCCCGCCGCACGTTCCGCGACCCGCGCGCCCGCAGCGCGATCGCGTTTGCCCCCGTGCTGGCGTACCTCAAGGATCCGGCGCTGAGCCTGCTCAAGGACTTCGCGATCGGGAAGGGCAAGGAGGTCACCGCGCAGATCCTGTCGGGCCTGGGCCTGGCCTCCGAGGACGTCTTCGACGGCGGCGACATCAAGGAGATCCGCAAGCGCTTCGACGCCGTCGACCGCCGGCTGGTGGAACTGAAGGAGCTCCAGCAGAAGGCGCTCGAGGGCATCCAGCAGAACCTGTACGCGAGCAAGGTCCTGCCGACGATCCAGCCGATCGCCGACATCAAGACCGCGGTCAACAAGATCGACTTCCTGGCCGAGAAGGCGGTCGACGATCCGAAGGACGCGGCCAACGCCGCGCTGGCCAAGCGCTGGCTGGCGTTCATCAAGAGCAAGCTCGACGACGGCAACGTCCTGAAGGTGCTCGACATCGCGCTCGGCGGGCGCGACGCTCCGCCGCCCCGGTCGTCGAACATCCTCACCGAGGCGTCGCGCCTGACCGCGCTGCGGACCCGGTTCTTCACCGATGCCGACTCGGCGGCGATCCGTGACGTCTACGACTACTACGCGCTCGCGCAGGCCGAGGCCGCCTTCGCGCTGGCCTTCTCGTGGTACGCCGACCCGGCCACGTACAGCGATCAGACCATTCTCAAGGAGTTGAACGCGGTCGAGAAGGACGTCAAGGAGCAGGAGCAGCGCTGGGTCAAGCCCACCGTGCCGCAGTCCCTCGTCGTCGACCGCGACACCGGCCTCATCTGGACCCGCACGCCGCGCGTGATCGACGGCAAGACCTTCTACGAGGAGTACCGCAGGTCGTCCGCGCTCACGGTCGGCGCCGAGGGCGGGTTCCGCGTGCCCTCATTCGCCGAGTGGACGCGGCTCGTGACGCGAGACGGCAAGGTCGTGTCGAAGGACCTGCCGTCCTGGCTGGCGAGCAACGCGCGCATCACGGGGCTGGCCCGCGACCAGTGGGCTAGCGGATCGGTCTGGCCGGATCCGTTCGGGATCTTCCGCGAGAAGTACCTTCAGCTGAGCTTCTTCGACCTTCAGGACGGCAAGCAGTTCGACTACTGCGTCTTCGGCGAACTCAGCAAGTGCTTCAAGTGGTTCGGCGAGAAGCTGACGACCAAGCAGCTGCGGTGGCTCACCCGGTTCCGCGAGCAGGTGCTGCTCGTGCGGCCCGTCAAGGCCGGCGAGTTCTGGTGGCCATGAGCGGCTGACCGCCCGGCGGTCAGCTGCGCCGCCACCGCCACGCGCGTCGGGGCGGGTGCGCCGCAGGCGTTCAGCGCCCGGGCTGCCGGCGCGACTGCGTGCGCATCTCGCTGAGGATGCGCTCCAGCCGGGGCTCGGCGGTCCGGTCGACGTGCGTCATCGCACCGGCGACGGCGGGGTGCACCGCGGCGATCTGCGCGTGCATCTCGTGCGCAACGGCGCGGTAGCTCGGGTGGCCTTCCCGCCCGGAGCGCAGCTCGATGAGCTGCATGGCCTCGCGCGCGTTGAGATCCAGGACGTAGCGGATGCGGTAGCCGAGGCACAGCGCGTACGGCGCCGCGCGCTCCAGTCCGGCGGTGACCAGGCGCTCGTGCTCGGCGGCCGACCGCTCGAGCGCCGCGCGGTAGCGGTCGCCCTGCCCGGCGGCGTCCACCTCCTCGGGGACGCCGGCGCCGAGGTCCGGCGTGAGCCGCTGCCACTGGACCGTCAGCATCCGGTGGCGCTGGAGGTCGCGAAACGCGCCGTAGTCCGACACGATCTCGAACCGGTAGCGCAGCGCCTCGAAGCCGCGGCCCGGGCGGTGACGGCGGTTGGCGCGTGTCCCGACGAGATCGGCGAGCAGCCGGGTGCGCTCGTCCGCGCCGAGCCCTGCGACGGCGCGCGCGGTGTCTGCCTCGCTGGCCGCGGCGGCCTCGAAGAGCAGGGCGGCGAGCAGCGTCTCCTCGTCGCCGTCGACGTGCAGCAGCCGCACGGACGGGCCGCCGTCGCGCGCTGCGGCGCTGGCCCGGTCCAGGCCCAGCCGGGCGGCCCAGGCGTCAGCGGCCTGCTCGCGGGCCTCGAGGTAGCCGATCCACTCGCCGCCGCGGTCGGGGCGTTCGACGCGGGCCACGAAGCTCGGCATGACCGCTTGGATCTCGTGCAGGATCATCCGCCCGTAGGCGCGGGCCTCGGGCAGCGGATGGGCGAGCAGGTGCAAGATGAGCTGCTCGTAGGTCTGGCCGCTGGCGAAGATCCCCATGTGCGAGAGCGAGGCGGCCGGAAGCAGGCCGCGCAGGAGATCGAGCGCCTTGGCCTTGACGGCCCGCTCGTGGGCTGCCTGCGGCTCGCCGGGGGCCGGCGGGAACTGATCGGCAGCCCACGCGGTCATCGCCGGAAGCGCCTGCGCGTAGGCGCCGAACAGGGCGTCCATCGCGGCCTCGTAGTCAGGTCCGAGTTCCGCGTCGCGGTAGTAGCGGTAGCCGCCGCTCGGCATCGGGGCGTCGTAGGCGATGTAGCGGGTCGACTGCTCGAGGTAGGCGCCCAGGCGCGGGCGCTGGAGGATCTTCGTGAGGACGTTCGACACCCATTCGCAGGCCAGGTGCGCCCCCCCGAGCTGAGCGACCGAGTCGTCGCCGTAGCCGAGGAAGATCCGCTCGTAGAGCTTGGCGGCGCGCTCGCCCTCGTCGCCCTCCCAGGCTTGCGGCGACGGGGGCAGCGAGTCGGCGAACTCGTCCAGGAACATGCGCCGCAAGGTGCCCTGGTAGCGGGAGTAGCGGGCGAACAGCGCTCCCTTGACCGTTTCGGGGAGGTTGACGAGCGCGAAGACGGGGCGGTCGAGGTTGGTGACGTGCGGCGCCAGGCGCGCGCGCTCGTCTTCGGTGAAGATCTCGACGGGGTAGTCCACGGGCCGCGCAGGCTAGCGGCG
>CAZEKK010000121.1:4522-8043 GCA_964512905.1 uncultured Solirubrobacteraceae bacterium | reverse complement strand
GGCACACGCCCCGATCGAGATGGGCCCTGAGCCTCCGCGCCCGCCTCGTCGGCGCCGCGACCGTGGCGATCGTCCTGGCGATCGCGCTGCTCGGCGGCGCGGTGAGCGTGCTGCTGGACCGCGAGCTGCGCTCGGCGCTGGACGACACGCTGCGCCAGCGGGCGGTGGACGCCGCCCGCCTGAGCGTCTCGGCGCCGGCGCTGCTGACCCGCCCAGGCGCGCTCGACGCCTCGCTCTCGGGCCGCCAGCTCAGCGTGCAGATCGTCGACGCGCGCGGGCGCCTGGTCGCACGGTCCGCCTCGCTTGGCGGTCGGGTCCTCGAGGCGCCGGCGCTGCAGGCCGCCGCGATCGGCCGGGCGGCGGACGGCTACGAGGATGGCGACCTGAGCGGGGAGCCCGTGCGGCTGTACGTCGCGCCGCTGCCCGGCACCGACGGCGACGCCGCCGGCGGAGCGGTCCTCGTCGCGGCGGGGACCTCGGAGATCACCTCGACCGTGGGGGAGTTGCGCCGGCTGGTGGCGATCAGCGCCCTGGTCGCGGCGGCGCTGGGCGCGCTCGCCGCGGCGCTGCTCACGGCGCGGGGCATGCGGCCGCTGCGCCGGCTGTCCACCGCCGCCGCGGCGATCGAGACGACCGGCGATCCGGGGCGCCGCCTGCCCGAGCCGGCCGCCCAGGACGAGGTCGCCGAACTGGCGCAGACGCTGAACCGGATGCTCGCCGGGCTGGAGCGCGCGCAGGCCACCGAGCGGCGGTTCCTCGCCGACGCCTCGCATGAGCTGCGCACGCCGCTGACCTCGCTGCGCGGCAACGCCGCCTACGTCGCCGAGCACGGCGCCGATCCGGAGGTGCTCGCCGACATCGAGGCCGACGCGGCCCGGCTCAGCGACCTGCTCGAGGATCTCCTGGCCCTGGAGCGCGAGGAGGCCGGCGGGCCGCCCGCGGAGTCGGTGGCCCTGGCGGACCTCGTCGCCGAGACCTGCCGCGGCGACGACGTGGAAGCCGGCAGCGTGGATCCGGTGACCGTGCGCGGCGATCGCCGCGCGCTCGAGCGCGCGCTGGCCAACCTGGTGGAGAACGCCCGCATCCACGGCCCGGCGGGCGGCGCGATCACGGTCGGCGTCCAGCGCGACGGCGACCGCGCGCTGCTGTGGGTGCAGGACGAGGGGCCGGGGATCGCGCCCGCCGACGCCGAGCGCGCGCTGACTCGCTTCTGGCGCGGCGCCGACGCCGCCGAGCGGCCCGGCACCGGCCTCGGCCTGGCCATCGTGCGGGCGACCGCCCAGCGCCACGGCGGGCAAGTGCGGATCGAGGGGGCGCGAGTCGTCGTGGCGCTGCCGGCTATCACGGATCTCTCAAGCTCTCACCGTACGCTCGCTCCGTACCCTCCATCAGGAGCCCGACCGTGAACCTGTTCCGCCGCCTCTCCCTCTCCCGCCTGCTGGCTCTCGTGGCCGGCGCCCTCGTCGTGCTCGGCGCCGGCGCCGCGATCGCCGTGGCCGCGCTGTCCGACGACGGCCCCACGCCGCCGCCCAAGCCGCTGGCCCGGGCGCTGCAGCAGGGGCTGGGCGCGCCGGACCTCCCCGGGGTGACGGCCCGCGTGCAGTTCACGAACAAGCTGATCGACGGCTCGAGCCTCGTTGGCCGCGATCCGATCCTGACGGGCGCGACCGGGCGCCTGTGGGCCTCCGCGGATGGCAAGGTCCGCCTCGAGCTGCAGTCGAGCACCGGCCAGGACGCCCAGATCGTCTACGACGGCAAGGTCGCCTGGCTCTACGACGCCCGTGCGAACACCGTGTATCGCATGGCCGTGCCGGCGGAGAAGCAGAGCCGCGCCGAGCGCAAGCGCGAGCGGGCCGAGGGCAAGCAGTGGCCCCCGGCGCTGCGCACGATCCGCCGCGAGCTGCGCAGCGCGCGCCGCGACGCGGACATCTCGCGGGCGATCCCGAGCAACGTCGCCGGCCGTCCCGCCTACACGGTCGAGATCTCGCCCAAGCACGACGCCGGACTGCTCGGTGGCGCCCAGGTCGCCTGGGACGCCGTCCGCGGCGTCCCGCTGCGGGCCGCCATCTACGCCGACGGCCAGAGCGATCCGGTGATCGAGCTGAAGGCGACCGACATCAGCTTCGGCGCGGTTCCGGCCTCCGCGTTCGCGATCGCGCCGCCGAAGGACGCGAAGGTCGTGAAGGTCGCCGCGCCCAGCGGCAAGGACGAGCGCGCGGGCAAGAAGTCCAAGCGCGGCAGCAAGGTCGCCGGCGTGCGCGCCGTCCAGCGCAAGCTCGGGTTCCCGCTCGTCGCTCCCCGCACGCTCGTGGGCCTGCCCCGCCAGTCGGTGCGCCTCGTGCAGGCCGACGGTGAGCGCGGCGCGATCGTGACCTACGGCAAGGGCCTGGGCGGGATCGCCGTCCTGCAGGCGCCTGCCGACGCGGGCGGGAAGGCCGCCAGCAAGGGCTCGGGCGACGGCGAGGAGGGCCGCGATCCGCTGCCGACGATCTCGATCGACGGCGTGACCGGGCGCGAGCTCGCCACCGCGCTGGGCACAGTCGTGACGTTCGAGCGCAACGGCGTCTCCTACACGGTGATCGGATCCGTGCCGCCTGCCGCCGCCGAAGCCGCCGCGCGGGAGCTCTTCTGAGCACGCCGCCCGCCAGCAGCCCGGGCGCGGAGGAGGCCCCGCCGCCCGTCCGCGCCCGGGGCCTGGTGAAGCGCTACGGCGACCTCGCCGCCGTCGACGGCATCGACCTGACGGTGCAGGCCGGCGACGTCTACGGCTACCTCGGGCCCAACGGGGCCGGGAAGACCACGTCGCTGCGGATGCTCCTGGGCCTGATCCGCCCGACGGCCGGTCGCGCCGAGCTGTTCGGGCGCGACCCGATGCGCGAGGGCGCCCGCGCCCTCGAGGGGGTCGCGGGGTTCGTCGAGGCGCCCCGCTTCTATCCGTACCTGAGCGGCCGGAGCAACCTCGAGCTGCTCGCCGGCCTCGACGGCGGCGACGCCCGGGCCCGCATCGAGGAGTCGCTCGAGACGGTCGACCTCCGCGACCGCGCCAAGGACAAGGTCGGCGGCTACTCGCACGGCATGCGCCAGCGGCTGGGCATCGCCGGCGCCCTCATCCGCCAGCCGCGCCTGCTCCTGCTCGACGAGCCGACGACCGGCCTGGACCCCGCCGGGATGCGCGACATGCGCGCGCTCGTGCGGCGCCTGGCCGACGGCGGCATGACGGTCCTGCTCTCCAGCCACCTCATGGGGGAGGTCGAGGAGCTGTGCGACCGCGTGGCGATCGTGCGCTCGGGGAAGATCGTCTTCGAGGGCGCGCTGGCCGACCTGCGCGAGCAGGCGGCCAGCGGCGCGTTCCGGCTGCGGACCTCCGACGACGCGCGCGCGCTGCGCGTCTGCGCCGCGCAGCCGGGCGTGGACGACGTCGCCGCCGGGGCCGACGAGGTCCGGTTCCGCGCCGGTCGCGAGGCGGTCGGGAGCCTGAGCGTCGCGCTCGTCGAGGCGGGCGTCGAACTGCACGCGCTCGT
>CAZEKK010000121.1:0-4422 GCA_964512905.1 uncultured Solirubrobacteraceae bacterium | reverse complement strand
GCCGTTCGTCCGGTCGCACCGGCGCGGGCCGGCACGCTCGCCGTCTACCGCTGGGAGCTGCGCAAGCTGCGCGCTCAGAAGCGGACCTACCTCGGCCTCGGCATCGCCGTGCTCCTGCCGCTCATCTTCGTGATCGCGCTCGGCCTGCAGAGCGGCCAGCCCGACGAGGTCGTCTTCGGCCGCTTCGTGCGCGACAGCGGCCTGGCGATCCCGCTGGTGATGCTGGTCTTCGGGTCGATCTGGCTCTTCCCGCTCGTGACGGCGCTCGTGGCCGGCGACATCTTCGCCGCGGAGGACCACAACGGGACGCTCAAGACCATCCTCACGCGGTCGGTCGACCGCGGCCAGATCTTCGCCGCCAAGGCGCTCGCTGCCGCGACGTACACCGTTCTGGCGCTGGCGCTGATGGGTGCGACCGCGGTGATCGCCGGGTCGCTGAAGTCCGGCTTCAACCCGCTCACGACCCTGTCTGGATCGACGGTCTCCGCGTGGGAGGGGCTCGGGCTGGTCGTGGCGGCGCTCGCCGTCTACCTCGTCCCGCTGCTCGCCGTGGCCGCGCTGGGCCTGCTGCTGTCGACGATCACCCGCAACAGCGCCGCTGCGGTCGTCGGCACGCTGATGATCGCGCTCATCCTGCAGCTCATCACGATCCTGCCGGGCCTCGAGGGGCTGCGGCCGTACCTCCTGCCGACGCAGTTCGACGCCTGGCAGGGCCTGTTGCGCGAGCCGACCGACTGGGCCCCGATCGTCCGGTCGGCGTGGGTGTGCGCGCTGTACGCGATTCCGTGCCTCGGCGCCGCGTACCTCGTGTTCCTGCGGCGCGACGTCGCGGGCGGGTAGCGGCGCGGGCTGCGGGAGTGCCGGAGCCCCCTCGCGCCCCTCACCCCGGCGGCACGTCGAGCAGGGCCTTCACCGCCGCGGCGCGGCCGGCGGCGAGCGCCGGGCCCATCTTCGCTGCGTCGCGCTCGAGCCGCGCAGCGGTCGCCGATCCAGGGGCGGGGCGGATCGATGCGATCGCGGGCGTCAGCGACCAGTCGTCGTCGTGGCGGTCGAGCACGTCCTCGTCGCGGCCCTCGCGCTCGCTGCGGGTCAGGTAGAGCCCGGCCACCGCGGGCGAGATCCGTGCCAGCATCGGCGCCACGACGGCGCGGCCGGCAAGGGTCGGCGGGCCGGCACGCTCGCCCGGCCGGCGGGAGCGCAGCACGAGCACGTGAGTCGCCCCGTCCGCCACCGCGGAGGGGAAGGGGATCGCCGAGGACACGCCGGCGTCGACGTACGCCCGCCCGTCGATCCGCACCGGCGGCCCCGCGACACCCGGGAGGCGAGCCGACGCGCGCAGCGCCTGGCGCAGCGACGCCTCGTCGCGGATCGTGTCGTGCAGGTCGACGGTTGCGCCGGTGTCGACGTCGGTGGCGATCGGATGCAGCTCCATGGGATGGGCGAGAACGCGGGCGAAGAAGCCCGGCGCGATCGACTCGTAGATCTCGCCGACCAGGCGGTCCATGTCGACGACCGGCGGGCCGCTGCGGCGCAGGCCGCGCCGCGGGTCGATCACCGATTCGATCAGACCCTGATCGAGGTAGGTGGCCATCCCGGCCTGCGCCGAGCCGCTCAGCATCCAGGCGGCCCCGAGGGCGCCCGCCGAGGAGCCGTAGGCGGCGTCGAAGCAGCGGACCAGCCCGCGCTCGTGCAGCACGAGCATCATGCCCGCCGACACCGCGCCGCGCATGCCGCCGCCCTCGATGACCAGGGCCAGGCGCGCGCCGTCGCCGTGGCGGCCGGGCGTGCCGGCGCCGGCGGCCCGCGCGGCGAGCAGGGCGTACACGGGATGAGGCGACGCCGCCATGTCGCGGCCGCGGTGGCTGCCGGTCATCGGCGGCCGGGAACGACTCCGGCGCCGGTGCCGCCCGGCCGGGCGCTGCTCATCGGCGGGCGAGGTCGAGGGCGGCGGCGACCGAGCCCGGCGGCGCCTCGGCGATCGGCCGGGCGAGTTCACGGGCGGTGGCGACGGCCTCCCCGCGCGGCGCGATCGCGGCGGCGAGGCCGCGCTGCGCGGCCTCGGCCGCGCCCATCCGGCGGCCGGTGAGGAGCAGCTCCAGCGCGAGCGGGCGGGGCAGTGCCGCGAGCAGGCGTGGGAGCGAGGCAGGGTCGGGCGCGATGCCGAGGGCGACCTCGGGCAGCCACAACTCGGCGTGCTCGGCGACCACCAGGAGATCGCAGGCCAGCGCCAGTTCGAAGCCGCCCCCGACGGCGTGGCCGTTCAGCGCGGCGATGATCGGGGTCGTGCGGTCCTGGCGGGACAGCAGCCCGCCCCAGCCGCCCGAGGCCGCGGGCGCGGGCGCGCCTGGGGGCGGCTCGGGCTCGTTGAGGTCCGCGCCCGCGCAGAAGCAGCGGTCGCCCGCGCCGGTGAGGATCACCGCCGCACAGACGGAGTCGGCTTCGGCGGCGTCGAAGGCGGCGCCGAGGGCCGCGGACGCCGCCGCGTCGAGCGCGTTGACCGGCGGGCGGTCGATCTCGACCTCCCACACCGGGCCGTCGCGGCGACTATGGACCGGGCCGGGCATGGGCGGCAACGATAGCTTGGCGGCAGGGGCCGACCCTACCCCCGCCGCAGGCACGTCACCGCCAGCCAGCGCCCGGGATCAGGCGTCGGGGCGAGCGGGAAGGCGAGGTCGCCGCTGACCGCCCACAGCGCGACCGGCTCGTCGGTCACCGCCCAGCCGGGCGGCCAGGCGCTTACGTCGGCGGCCTCGAGCACGGCCAGGAGCGCGGCGTCGACGGCCGCGCGACCGGGCGCGCGGATCGGCATCCGTTCGCGGAACCGCGCCACGCAGTGGGCCGACGGCACGATCTCCCGCGCCTGCGGGTGGCCGGTGCGGGCGGCGCGCGGGAGCACGGCGGGCCGGGGCGCTACCCCAGCGGGATGCCGTTGAGGATCTTCCAGCAGTCCCAGTTGCGTGCGCCCGAGCCGCCGGCCCAGATCAGGCGGGCGACGCGATCCTGCTCGCTCTTGGGCTGCAGGTAGGCGGCCGGCCCCTTGCCCCCGAAGCCCGACCACGTGCTCGGGATGATCTGGTAGTAGCCCGACGCGCCGGCCCAGTTGGGCGGGAGGTTCTGGCCGCCCGACTCGCATTGCACGATCGGCCACGGGATCGCCCACTGGCCGAAGGGCCCGGGGCCGGATCCGCCGCCGCCCTGCTCGGCCTGGAGCTTCTCGAGATCCCGCTCCAGCTTGCGGCGGCTGGCCTTCGTGGCCCGCAGGGCCTCGAGGCGGGCGTCGCGCGCACGCTCGTACGCGGCGCGCTTGGCGGCGACCTGGGCGCCCATGCTCGCCAGCGCGTTGCGCTGGGCCTCGACCGCGGCGGCGCTGCGCTCCTGGGCGGCCTCGAGCTTCGCCAGCCGCGCTGCCGCGCGCTTGGAGGCGTTGCGGGCGCGGCGCACGGTCGTGATCACGGTCTGGTCCTGCTCATTGATGCGCTGCAGGTACTCGCCGGTCTCCACGAGGTCGGCGAACCCGCGGGCGGTGAAGATCACCGTCACGAGGTCGGGGCTGCCGGTCTTGTAGCGGTCGACGAGGCGCAGGGCGAGGGTCCGCTTCGACGCCGCGAGCTTGCGCTTGAGCCGCGCCAGGCGGGCCCGCTCGCGGCGCAGGTCGGCTCGCGTGCGGGCGAGGCGTGCGCGCTCGCGGTCCAGCTGCTCCTGGACGGCGGCCTGGCGGCGCTGCAGCAGCGCGACCTGCGTGGCGAAGCGGTCGGCGATGCGGGCGAAGGTGTCGGCGTCGGCGCGCAAGGTCCGCTCGCGGGACTGCGCGCCGTCGATGCGGTTCTGCAGTTCGGACTCGGTGGCGGCGCGCGAGGCGATCGGTGCCGCGCTCCACAGCAGGAGGGCCGCCGCGATCGGCGCGGCAAGCAGGGCGAGCAGGCGGAGTCGTCCGGTGGAGGGCATCGTGGAGGGGCAGGGAGTGGTGGCCGTGCGCTGCCCCGGAGGGTCGCCACGGTAGCAGCGGCGGCGTGCACATCAGCCGGATGCAGGCGTTGTTGCAGCCGGAAGGAGGCCGCCGCGGCCCGCCGACGGCGTCGGCTACCCGAAGCGCCGCGCGAGGTCCGCGGGCACGGCGTTCGCCTTGAACACCCGCCGGATCTGGGCAACGCTCGGGCGCGCCGTCCGCTTCAGCGTGCGGGGGTTGAAGGCGTAGAGGCCGAACTTCGGCAGGTAGCCCGACGACCACTCGAAGTTGTCGACCAGCGACCAGTACAGGTAGCCGCGCACGTCGGCGGTCCGCGTCCGGATGGCGCGCCGGATCTGCAGCAGGTGCTGGACCGTCACGCCGACCCGGCGGCGGTCGCTGGCGTCGGCGATGCCGTTCTCGGTGATGTAGATCGGCTTGCCATAGCCGCCCGCCGTCTTCAGGACGTCGAAGAG
>CAZEKK010000120.1:6641-8047 GCA_964512905.1 uncultured Solirubrobacteraceae bacterium | reverse complement strand
GCCGCCGTCCACGGCGCGGCGCGGGCGCGGACCGGCCGCCGCCGCGGTCGCGTAGGCTGACCTGAATGTTCGACGCCCTCTCCGAGAAGCTTCAGGAGACGCTCTCCGACGTCCGGCAGCGCGGCACGCTGACCGAGGACGACGTCGCCAAGGCGATGCGGGAGGTGCGGCTCGCGCTCCTCGAGGCCGACGTGAACTTCAAGGTGGTCAAGGAGTTCACCGCCACGGTCAAGGAACGCTGCCTCGGCGCCGAGGTCGTGGGCCAGCTCAACCCCGGCCAGCAGGTCGTCACGATCGTCGACGAGGAGCTGACCGCGCTCATGGGCGGCGCAGCCCGCGACATCGCGTTCTCCCCGCGCCCGCCAACGATCATCCTCATGGCCGGCCTGCAGGGGTCCGGCAAGACGACGGCGACGGCGAAGCTCGCGCGCTACCTCCACGAGCAGCACGGCTCCTCGGTCGCCGTGGCGGCCTGCGACGTCTACCGGCCGGCGGCGGTCGACCAGCTCGTGACGGTGGGCGGCCAGGTGGGCGCGGAGGTCTACGAGCAGGGCACCGACCGCCGCCCGGTCGAGATCGCCGCCTGGGCGCGCGAGCGGGCGGTCGCCGAGGGCAAGGACGTGCTGATCGTCGACACGAGCGGGCGGCTGCACGTGGATGACGCCCTGATGGCCGAACTTGCCGCGATCCGGGCGGAGATCAAGCCGCACGCGGTGCTGCTCGTGGTCGACGCGATGACCGGCCAGGACGCGGTCAACGTCGCCGAGGAGTTCGCCGCCACTGTCCCGCTCGACGGCATCGTGATGACCAAGCTCGACGGCGACGCTCGCGGCGGGGCCGCGCTCTCGGTCAAGGCCGTGACCGGCACTCCGATCCTGTACGCGTCGACGGGGGAGAAGCTCGATCAGTTCGACCGCTTCCACCCGGACCGCATGGCCCAACGGATTCTCGGCATGGGCGACGTCCTGAGCTTCGTCGAGAAGGCCCAGGCCCAGGTCGATGAGGCCGATGCCCGCGAGCTCGAGCGCAAGCTCCGCAAGGCCGAGTTCACGCTCGACGACTTCCTGTCGCAGCTCAAGCAGGTCCGGCGCATGGGGCCGCTCTCTTCGGTGCTGGGGATGATCCCCGGCTTCGCAGGCAGCCAGCTCAAGAACGTGAAGGTCGACGAGCGCGAGCTGGACCGCGTGCAGGCGATCATCCTCGCGATGACCCCGCAGGAGCGGCGCCGGCCGGAGATCATCAACGGATCCCGGCGGCTGCGGATCGCGAAGGGCTCCGGAACGAACGTGCAGGCGGTCAACCAGCTCGTGAAGCAGTTCGGCCAGATGCGCAAGGTCATGAAGCAGCTCGGACGCGGCAAGATGCCCGACATGGCCGCGCTCATGCGCGGCGGGCGCTAAGAACCT
>CAZEKK010000120.1:0-6541 GCA_964512905.1 uncultured Solirubrobacteraceae bacterium | reverse complement strand
CGCTACCCTCCACGGTCGCAGTTCGCGAGCGATTCCATCCGAAGGGACCCATGGCCGTACGACTGAGGCTCACCCGTGTGGGGGGCAAGAAGGATCCGATCTGGCGCGTCGTTGTCGCCGACCAGCGTTCTCCGCGCGACGGGCGGGTGATCGAGACCGTCGGGCGCTACAACGCCCAGACCGACCCGTCGACCATCGTCCTCGACGAGGAGCGCGTCCGCGCCTGGATTGCCAAGGGTGCCCAGCCCACGCGCACGGTCCGCAAGCTGATGAAGACGCAGGGCATCGAGACGCCTGCTCGGTGAGGGAGCTCCTCGAATACCTCGCCCGCGCGCTCGTCGACCGGCCCGAGGACGTGGCGATCGAGGAGTTCGAGGAGGAGGACGGGACGCTCGTGCTCGAGCTCTCCGTCCACGAGGACGACTACGGCAAGATCATCGGCCGGGGCGGTCGCACTGCTGCGGCGCTGCGGACGGTCGTCAAGGGCGCCGCGGTCAAGGAGAAGCGCCGCGTGCTCGTCGACATCGTGGACTGACGCCGGTGGCCGGCGGCCCCGACTGGATCGTCGCGGGCGTCGTGGGCCGGCCCCACGGCCTGGATGGGTCGGTGCACGTGTCCCAGCCGCAGCCCGTCCTGTTGCGCGAAGGCGCCGTCGTGACCGTGGGCGCGTCCAGCCGGCGCATCCTCCGGCGGGCGGGCACCGACGCCCGCCCGCTCGTGCGGCTCGACGGCTGCCGCACGCGCGACGATGCCGAGGCGCTGCGCGGCGAGCGGCTGCTCGTCGCGCGCGAGCAGGCGCCGCCGCTGGGCCGCGACGAGTGGTGGGCGGTCGATCTCGAGGGCTGCGCGGTCGCCGACGGCGCGTCGGCAGTCGGCACCGTGCGGCGTCTCGTCGCCCTCCCGTCCTGCGATGTGCTCGAAGTCGAGCGACCGGGCGGCAACCCGCTACTGCTCGTGCCGCTGGTCCGAGATGCCGTCCGCGCGGTGGACATCGGCGCGCGGCACATCGACATCGATCTCGCGTTCCTCGGCGAGGCCTGATCCCGTGGACGTCGACGTCTTCACCCTGTTTCCGGCGTGGTTTCACTGGTTTCGCTCCCAGCGCCACGTCGTCAACGCGCTGGAGGCGGGATCGAGCCTGACGTGCGTGTCGTACCGGGACACGACGCCGCTGTCGGGCGGGCAGGTCGACGACACCCCCTTCGGCGGAGGCGCGGGCATGGTGCTGCGGGTCGACGTCGTCGACGCCGCGCTGCGCGCCCGCTACGGCTGCGACCCGCTCGCGGTGCGCCGCGATCGCAGGATCGTTGCGCTGACGCCCGGGGGCAGACTGCTCGATGAGGCGCTGGTGGCAGAACTGGCCGCGGAGCCCGCGATGACGCTGCTGTGCGGTCGCTATGAGGGCTTCGACGAGCGGATCGTCGAGCACCTCGCGACCGACGCGATCTCGATCGGACGCTACGTCCTCGCCGGGGGCGAGCTGGCCGCGATGGTCGTCTGCGACGCCGTCCTGCGCAAGCTGCCGGGCGCGCTCGGGCACGCCGAGTCCGCGCTCGAGGAGTCGTTCACGCCGGCGCTGGGCGGCGCCCCCGAGTATCCGCACTACACGCGGCCGGCCAGCTATCGCGGCTGGGACGTGCCCGAGGTGCTGCTCTCCGGCCACCACGAGCGGATCCGCACCTGGCGGCTGGAGCGCAGCCGCGACCGGCGGGACGTGGCCAGCCAGGGTTGAGCTACCATTCCCCGCCCGTGGTCGCCGCGACCGGCGCCGCGGGTTCTTCGTGCCATGAGCAGCGTGATCGAAAGCCTCGAGCGTCAACAGCTTCGCCGCGTCCCGTCCTTCGCGGCGGGCGACCGGGTGAAGGTCCACTTCCAGGTCGTCGAGGGCACGCGCCGGCGGACCCAGATCTTCGAGGGCGTCGTGATCAAGCGCCAGGGCCACGGGGTCCGTGAGACCTTCACCGTGCGAAAGCAGTCGTTCGGCGTCGGCGTCGAGCGGACCTTCCCGGTGCACTCGCCGAAGATCGAGCGGATCGAGATCGCGGCCCGCGGCGACGTGCGCCGCGCCAAGCTGTACTACCTCCGCGGTCGGATCGGCAAGCGCGCCCGCGTGCGCGAGCAGCGCAGCGCCGCGCCGGAGGTGGTGGTCGAGCCCGGGCTGCTTCACGATCCCGCCGAGGCCGAGGCGGCGGCGGCGAGCGCCGCCACAGCGGAGCCCGACGCGGCGGTCGCGAACGACGCCGGTCCTGTGGTCGAAGCCGACGCCGCCGCCGAGACGGGCGGCACCGAGGATGCCGCTCCGCAGCCAGCCGCTGACGAGCCCGACGCGGAGACCGGCGAGACCGGCGGCAGCGGCGAGCGAGAGGGCGCCGACGACGACGCGGACGACGACGCCCCGTCGTCGTGAAGCTGCTCGGGGGCCGGCGGTCCCGGGAGAAGCCGAAGAAGTCCGGCGCGAGTTCGCTGATCGAGCTCGTCGTCATCGTCGCCGTCGCGCTCGGGCTGGCGCTGGGAATCCAAGCCTTCATCGTCAAGCCGTACCGGATTCCGAGCCCGTCGATGGAGCCGACCCTCGACGTTGGCCAGCGCGTCCTCGTCAATCGGATCGGGAACAACCTCGGCGATCCCGCGATCGGCGACATCATGGTGTTCCACCCGCCCGCCGGCGCCGAGACCAACACCTGCGGCGGGGCGCCGCGCCGCGGCCAGGCCTGCCCGCTGCCGACGCAGGAGCGCTCCGACCAGAACTTCATCAAGCGGGTCGTCGCGGGGCCGGGCGACCGGCTCTCGATCCGCGGCGGGCGGGTCGTGCTGAACGGCAAGCTTCAGGATGAGAGCTTCATCCGGCCGTGCGCGGCGGGTGCCGAATGCGACTTCCCGACGCCCATCGTGATCCCAAAGGACCACTGGTTCATGATGGGCGACAACCGGGGCGAGTCCGACGACAGCCGCTTCTGGGGGCCGGTGCCGCGCGACTGGTTCATCGGCGACGCGTTCGCAACCTACTGGCCGCCCAACCGCATCGGGCTTCTGTAGCGCCCTGCCCGGGTCGGTCGGGCGCCGGGATCCGTCCCGGCGTGGCGTTCCGCCCGGCTCCGCCGTCATGATGGCGGCCATGCAGCGCCTCCCCGCTGGGAGCCGGACGGCATGCCGGTGAGCGCCTCGTCGAGGCCGCGTCGGCGTCGCACGGCACGCCGGCTCTTCCAGTTCGACCGCGACCTCGGCGTCCGCCACGTCGCCGGCGCCGACGAGGCCGGCCGCGGCTGCCTCGCTGGGCCGCTCGTGGCCGCCGCGGTGCTGCTCGACTACGAGAAGCTCGGGCTGCGCGAGGTCCGCGCGCTCAGCGCGCTCAACGACTCCAAGCAGCAGACGGCCGCGGCCCGCGAGGCGCTCTACCCGGTCGTGCTGCGCACTGCCGAGCGCGTCGCGGTGGTCTCGCGCTGTGCCCGAGGGATCGACGAGCGCGGCCTGCACGTGACCAACCTCACCGCCCTGCGCGACGCGCTGGCCCGGGTCGCGGTCGACGGCTGCATCTGCCTCAGCGACGGCTTCCCGGTGCCGGCGACGGGGCACCGCCAGCAGGCCGTCGTGAGTGGGGACGCCCGCAGTGCCGCGATCGCCGCGGCCTCGATCGTCGCCAAGGTCACCCGTGATCGCTTCATGCGGCGGGCCGATGGCCGGCACCCCGGCTGGGAGTTCGCGACCCACGTCGGCTACGCAACACCCGAGCACCGCGCGGCGATCGCCCGGATCGGTGTCTCTCCGCTGCACCGCATGTCGTTCCAGTCGACCGCCTACCAGCAGCTTGCGCTCGACGACGGCTGACGGCGGCTGATGTTCCACTAGAACGCCCCTTCGAGGTGCTCGAGGCCCGCGAGCCGCCCGCGGGGATCGATCGTCACGCCGATCGCATCGAACCGGATCCGCTCGGCGCGCGGTCGATCGGACGTCTCCATGAGCCACGACGCCCCCATCTGCCGCACGCGCCGCTGCTTGGCCGGCGTGAGCGCGTCGAACGGCGCCCCGCCGGACCGCCGCGTCTTGACTTCAACGATCACGAGCGTCTCGCCATCGAAGCCGATGAGATCGAGCTCGCCGAACCGCGTGCGGTGGTTTCGCGCGACGATGTCGAAGCCGAGCCGAGACAAGTGCTCGGCGGCGAGGCGCTCGCCCAGGCGGCCGAGGTGGTGGCGGGGATCGGCGGACATGCCAGCGACCGTAGGCGAGCATCTGTGCCGTGTCTGCGGCGCGCGGTGCCAGTCCTGCGCGGGTCCTGCGCCATGGCGGCGCGCCGCTGCTCGACCTGCGCCGAATCGTCGCGAACGGCGGCCCACACGGCACGACGGTCGCCCTACGGTCGATGGCGTGCTTGCCAACGCGTCGACCTTCGCCCTCGACGGGCTCGACTGCCGGCCCGTGGCCGTCGAGGTCGACGTCCGGCCGGGCCTGCCGGCCTTCACGGTCGTCGGCCTCGGCGACGCGGCGGTGCGAGAGTCGCGCGAGCGCGTGCGCGCCGCCCTCCTGAACTCCGGCTACGAGTTCCCGTCGCGCCGGATCACGGCGAACCTCGCTCCGGCCTTCCTGCGCAAGGCCGGGCCCGGATTCGACCTCGGGCTGGCGATCGGCATCCTGGCCGCCAGCGGCCAAGTCCCGCCGGCGTCGCTGGCCCGCACGGCGGTCATCGGCGAGCTGTCGCTGTCGGGAGCGGTGCGCCCGTGCCGTGGGGTGCTGGCGGCTGCCCAGGCGGCTCGCACCGCGGGAATGCAGGCGCTCCTCGTGCCGGCCGAGCAGGCAGGTGAGGCCCGGCTCGTCGACGGGATCGACGTGGTGCCGGTCGCGTCCCTCGGCGGCGCCGTCGCGGTCATGCAGGGCGACGCCGAGCCGCCACCGCCTGCTGCGCCGGCGCCACCGTCGCCGGCGGCGCCCGGTGGCGGCCTCGACCTCGCCGATGTCCGGGGCCAGCGCGTCGCCATCGTTGCGCTCGAGGTGGCCGCCGCCGGCGGTCACAACCTGCTCCTCTCCGGGCCGCCCGGGTCCGGGAAGACGATGCTCGCGCGGCGGCTGCCCGCGATTCTGCCGCCGATGACGCGCGACGAGGCGATCGACGTGACGCGCATCGCCGGGATCGCGGGGATCGCCGGCGGCGACGGGCTGGCGCGGGAACGTCCGTTCCGCGCGCCGCACCACAGCATCTCCGCGGCGGGTCTCGTCGGCGGCGGCGTGCCGCCGCGCCCGGGCGAGGTCACGCTGGCCCACCGTGGCGTCCTCTTCCTGGACGAGCTGTCGGAGTTCTCGCGCGCGGTCCTGGAGTCGCTGCGCCAGCCGCTCGAGGACGGCGAGATCGTGATCGTGCGGGCGCAGCGGGCGATGCGGCTCCCGGCTCGGTTCGTCCTGGTGGCGGCGACCAACCTCTGCCCATGCGGCCCGCGGTCAGAGGACGCCTGCCGCTGCAGCGGGGCCGACATCGAGCGCTTCGCGCGGCGCCTCAGCGGCCCGCTGCTGGACCGGATCGACCTGCTCGTCGCGGTGAGCCGTCCAACGCCGGCGGATCTGGCGGCGCCAGCATCGTCGCGCACCGCGGCGGTGGCCGAGCGGGTGGCGGCGGCCCGCGACCGCCAGCGCCGGCGCCAGCATGCGACGGGCGCCGCCTGCAACGCGGAGCTGTCTCCGGCGGCGCTGCGGGGTCCGGCGAAACTCACGGCGGCCGCCTGGTCTGCGCTGGACGCCGCCTACGCGCGTTCGTCGATGTCCGCCCGAGGGCGCGAGCGCGCCGCGCGCGTGGCGCGAACGATCGCCGACCTCGAGGGGCGTGAGCGTGTCGGACGGGAGGACGTGCACGAAGCTCAGACGCTGCATCAGGACCTCTCCGCAGGAGACGCGGCCCGATGAGTGCCGGCGTCGCGCCGCGGGCCTGCGACGCCTGCCTGCGGCGCACCGCGCTGCTCGCCGCCGTGGCCGGGAACATCGAGATCGCCTGGAGGCGCGGGCTTCGGCCGCGGCGCCTCCTGGCACTCGACGACGACGCGCTGGCGGCGGCGGTCGCGCCCGATCTGGCTGCCGCGGGACGGATCGCCGCGCACGCCGCCGGGGTGCCCGCTGGACCGATCAGGGCCGCGATCGACGCCGCCGGGCTCGAGGCGGTGTGCCGATGCGACGACCGCTACCCGGCCGCGTTGCGCAACGGTCCGGATCCACCGGCCGTCGTGCACGTGCTCGGCGGGGTGGACCGTCTTGCGGCGCTGGCCGGAGCGCCTGGCCGCTGCGCGGCGGTCGTCGGGGCTCGCCGGGCGTCGCCATATGGGCTCGACGTCGCCCGGGCGCTCGGTCACGGCCTGGCTGTCGCGGGCGCCACGACGGTAAGCGGCATGGCCCTTGGCATCGACACCGCCGCCCACGCCGGGGCGCTGGCCGGCGGCGGTCCGACGGTTGCGGTGCTCGCCGGCGGCGCCGACGTGGCCTATCCGGCGAGCCGGCGCGCGCTGCATCGATGCATCGCCGAGCACGGCTGCGTGGTTTCGGAGCTTCCGCCCGGATTCCGCTC
>CAZEKK010000119.1:6823-8054 GCA_964512905.1 uncultured Solirubrobacteraceae bacterium | reverse complement strand
CGCCCCATGCTCGCCGCCTACGCTGCCCGGATCGATCCCGACGACCCGCTCTCCGGCCTGGAGATCGCCGACCGGCCTGAGCCCGAGCCGCCCGAGGGCTGGACGACGGTAACGGTCAAGGCCGCCTCGCTGAATCACCACGACATCTGGTCGCTCAAGGGCGTCGGCCTCCCCGCCAACCGCCTGCCGATGATCCTCGGCTGCGACGCCGCCGGTCTCGACGAGGACGGCAACGAGGTCGTGGTGCACGCCGTCATCTCCGACCCCGCGTGGCGAGGCGACGAAACGTTCGACCCCAGGCGCACGCTCCTCTCCGAACTGCACCAAGGGACGCTCGCGGAGCGCGTCGCGGTTCCGCGCCGCAACCTCGTGCCCAAGCCGCCGGACCTGAGCTTCGAGGAGGCCGCCTGCCTGCCGACTGCGTGGCTGACGGCCTACCGGATGCTCTTCACGCGCGGCGGCGTCGTCCCGGGGCAGACCGTCCTGATCCAGGGCGCGGGCGGCGGCGTGGCCACCGCGCTCATCGTCCTGGCCAAGGCCGCGGGCCTGCGCGTGTGGGCGACGAGCCGCGCGGAGGAGAAGCGGGCGCGGGCGGTCGACCTCGGCGCAGACGCCGCATTCGAGGCCGGCGCGCGGCTGCCAGAGCGCGTCGACGCCGTCATGGAGACCGTCGGCGCCGCGACCTGGGCGCACTCCGCCAAGGCGCTGAAGCCGGGGGGCACGATCGTGGTCTCCGGAGCGACGAGCGGCGACCCGTCCCCGGCGCAGCTCTCGCGCATCTTCTTCCTCCAGCTCTCGGTCGTGGGCTCGACCATGGGCACCCGGGACGAGCTCGAGCGGCTCATCGCCTTCTGCGCGCAGGCCGGCGTCCGTCCGGTGATCGACGCCACGCGTCCGCTCGCCGACGCGCGCGCCGGATTCGAGGCGATGGCCGCCGGCGACCTCGTCGGGAAGATCGTCTTCACGATCTGACGCCCTGGAGGTAGCCTCCCGCGGGACCGCCGACCGCCCGCCCACGCACAGGAGCCGCCGACCGATGGCCGACCCGCTCGTCACCCGCGTCGACTTCATCCCAGTCCCGACGCGCGACCTCGCCACCGCCGTCGAGTTCTACGGCGCCACGCTCGGGCTTCCCTGCTCGGTGCACATGCCCGAGAAGCACTTCGCCGAGTTCGAGACCGGGAACGTGACCCTCAACGTGCACGAGAGCGAGGCGATGGGCCTCGAGTTC
>CAZEKK010000119.1:0-6723 GCA_964512905.1 uncultured Solirubrobacteraceae bacterium | reverse complement strand
GCCGCCCTGCTCGCGGCGGAGCCCGCCGCGGCGCTGCTCGCCCCGCCGCCGCTGTCCTTCGTGCCCAGTCGTGGCGGCACGAGCGCCGGCGCTCCCTGCGGCGGCAAGGTCCGCTGCGTCGGGCCCTCGGGCCGCTACCGAACGATCGGGGCCGCCGTCGCCGCCGCGCGGAGCGGCGACACGATCCAGGTGCAGGCCGGTGTCTATCGGGAGCGGGTGGCCGTGACCGGCAAGGCGGTCACGCTGCTCGGCGGGTTCTCCGCGGGATTCGCACGGCGCAGCCCCGCCCGCCGGGCCACCGTCATCGACGCGCGGCGGGGCGGCACCACCGTCGCGCTCACGAACGCCGGCCGCTCGCGCATCGATGGCTTCACCATCACCGGCGGCCGCGCGCCGCTGGACCAGGACCGCAACGCCCGTGGCTCCGGGATCCTCGTGGCCGATTCGGGCGCCGTGACCATCGCCAACAACCTCATCGCGGGCAACGACGACGGCCAGGACTTCAGGACGTGCAACTGTGCAGCGCTCGGCGGCGGCATCGACGTTACGAGTTCGGTGCCCGGAAGCCGGGTGACGATCACGGGCAACATCGTCCGCGGCAACCGCGCGCACCGCGGCGCGGGGATGTCGGTCGGCGTGCCCGGCCTGGTCGCCGGCAATCTCGTGCAGGGCAACGTCGGCGGCGGCGATCACGGCGGCGGCCTCTATCTCGGCGCCTCAGGCCTGACGATCCGCCGCAACCTGATCCGCGGCAACCGGATCGGCGCCCAGGCGGGCTATGGCTGGGGCGGAGGCGCCATCTTCTTCGGCCCGGGAAGCCCGACGCCGCGGGCACGGTTCGAGGGCAACCGCTGGGTCCGCAACGAGGCGCCGGGGCAGGGCAGCGCGCTCTTCATCGACGAGGACGCCGAGGCGACCATCACCGGCGACCTCTTCCACGACAACGCCTGCCGCTTCGCCGGCGCCGCCCTCTACGTGGACGGCACGGGCGTTCCGCCTTCCGGGTCGGTCGCGAGGCTCGAGAACGTCACGATCGCGGGGCACGCCTGCGCGCGCGACATCCGGGGGTCGGCGATCTTCACGGAGGGCGGGTCGCGGATCGCCGTGACGAACAGCCTCATCGCCGGCAACGGCGGCTCGGCCGAGATCTCCGTCTGCGTGGACTGCGCTCAGCTCCCCCGTCCGCGGGCCAGCACGATCGCGTGGAGCCTCGTTGGCGGCCTGACGGACAACGTGACGCGCGGGCCGGGCATCCGGGCCGGCGATCCAGGCTTCGCCGGCGCGCGCCGCGACGACTACCACCTGGCCCGCAGCAGCCGGGCGATCGACGCCGCCAGCCCGGCTGCGCCGGTCGGCCCGGAGCCGCGCCCGAACGGCGGCCGGCGCAATCTCGGCGCCTACGGCGGGACGATCGAGGCGACGCGGAGCCGGTAGCCGCCGCACGCGGCGAGCGGGGCCGGATGGCGAGGACCGGCTGTGGTGGATCTACGCCGCCGGCGACCTGCGCAAGGAGTACCTCGACCCGCTGTGGCGCACGTCGCGCCCGGGCGCGCTCATCGATCCGGACGCGCGGACCTGCGGCTCGTTCTGATCGGCCTAGCCTGGATTCGTCGCGGTGACGATCCAGACGGATCCGCGGCCGACGACTGAGCCATCCGGCTGCCGCCAGCGCAAGTAGTGCTCGGCGAGGGCCGCGGCGATCTCGTCGCGGCGGCGCTCCCCGTCGTCGCCGTTGAGGCGGATGAGTTCGGCGCCGGGCCCGATCGCAAGGAGCGCGTCGACCGCTTCCTCGAGGTCCCCGCCCATGAAGTAGTCGAAGTCGCGGCGGTGCAGGTCGATCTCGGCGAACCCGGACGCCGCGAGTATGCCGCGGGCGGTCTCGGGGTTGCCGAGCGAGAACGGCCCGGGGCCGCAGGTGTCCGCCTCGTACTCCTCGGGCCGCGAGAGGAACCGCAGGACGACCTGCTCGGTCTCGGCCCACAACGGGCTCTCGGCCTTCCGTCGCCAGCAGATCTTGGCAAGCCGTCCGCCCGGCTTGAGCGCCCCGCGGATCGCCCGCATCGCCGGAACCGGCGCCGCGAAGAACTGCGTCCCCATCCGCGAGAAGGCGTAGTCGAAGGTCGGGTCCCACCGCGCGGTCTGCGCATCGGAGACCTCGAAGTCGACGTTCTCGACCCCGGCGTCGGCGGCCTCCAGACGGGCGTCGTTCACGAAATGCGGCGAGGAGTCGATGCCGAGCGCGAAGCCCGCCGGCCCCACGAGCCCGGCCAGCCGCTGCGTCGTCTCGCCAAAGCCGCAGCCGATGTCGATGCACCGCCCGCCCGCCGGCGGCGGAGACAGCGCGAAGGCGTCCTCGGTGATCTCGGCAAGCGCACCGACGAACACGTCGCGGTTCAGCTTCCACCGTTCGTAGAGCACGGTGTCCCAGGCACGCACCGCCTCCTCGTTGGCCACCGCCACTGCTCCGGCAGGCTGCTCCCGGGTCATCGCGCGAGGGTACGCCCGAGAGGTCCGCGATCGGGCCTGCGTGCCGCCGGGGCCCGCGGGCGCCGCGCCGCGAGCGTCATCCGAGCTTGACGGTGCCCGCGCCCGCTCGAAGGGCGTCGGTCGTCCTGATCGCGGGCGAGGCCGGAACCGTCACGGTGCCGCCGGAGGGTTCCGTCGTCGCCGGGCCGGTGGTCGCGGACGGGGACGCGGCCGTGGGGGACACCCTCGTCCGGATGGTCGAGATCACGCGGCAGCGCTTCACGCGCAGGGTCGTGGTGCAGCGCGTCACGGTGCGCGACTTCTGGCCGTTGGCATCGGTGCACTCGTACCGCCAGACCATGGTCTTGTTGTCTCCCTGGAGCGTCCCGGTGGAGGTGCAGAGCGTGCCGTCGGTGCACGTCTCGCTGCCGCGCATGTACTTGGTCTTCCACGTGCTGACGTAGCCGTCCTCGACGGTGGTGCCCGGCGAGGTCTGGCACGACCGCCCGCCGCTGCCGCCGCCGGACGATCCGGATCCGACGGGCTGGGCGGCGGCCCCTGCGGGCGCGAGCACGACGAGGGCGACGAGGGCGGCGAGGAGGGAGCGGAGCGCGGTGGAGGTCATGGGGCGCAGCCTCTCCGGCCGTCGCCGGGGGGTCTGTCGGCTGCGCGACGCTGCGCGCGTGAAGCGCGACACGCTGGCGTCGCACGCTCACCCCTCCGGACGGTCGGACGTGCGGCGCGTGCCGATCCGCCCGCGGGCGGCCCACAGCGCCATCACCGTCGACGGCAGGCAGAAGTGCACGGAGACCATCGCCGTGCACAGCGCCACCATCACCGCGCCGGCGGCCAGCCCGGCGGTCTCGTGCCCGGCGGCCAGCAGCGCGGCGGTGCCGGCGAGCCAGGCCGCCGGCACCGCGTAGGAGATGCGCTTGCGGACCGGCGTGGCGGGGAGGCGGGGACCGCCGGCGAACCGCCGGATGCCGTAATTCCAGAGATGGTCGAACGGGTGGCGGGGGAGCGCCGCCGCGGCGACGGCGACGACCGCGATCGCGACCAGGGCGGCGGGCGAGCGGGCGGCGAGCGCGGCGATCACGAGCGCCAGGCAGAGCGCGCCCGAGAACCGCAGGCCGATCCGCAGCGCCTCGCGCTCGGCGGCGGCGAGGTCGAAGCCCTGGATCGCCAGGTTCTGGGACTGGCAGGTGAGGCGGCGGACGATCGTCACCGGACCGCCACCGCCTCGAGATACTCGCTCGGGATGGCGACCGAGCCGCCGTCGCCGATGCGGTCGTGGCGGGCGGCGACGTCGCGCAGGTCGGCGGCGAGCGCGGCCTGGCCGGCTTCGTCGAGCGCGCCGAACGCCGCGACCGTCGGCCCGTAGTGGATCCGGAAGAAGTCGGCGAACACCTCGGCAGACGGGAACCGGAACGTGGAGGTCCGCCGCGTCGTGCGCAGGTCGGAGACAACGCCGCCGAGCAAGGCCTCGACGCCCTCCTCGGTGCCCCAGCGCAGCGGCGACGCGAGGCCTGCCGGCGGGGGCGCGTGCCGCGCCGTCGTCCGGAGCAGCTCCCCGACGAAGCCCTCCGGCGTCCAGTTCGCGAGGGCGATCGTGCCGCCGGGCCGGCAGACCCGCAGCAGCTCGCCGGCGGCCCGCTCCTGGTCGGGGGCGAACATCACGCCCACCGCGGAGATCACGGCGTCGAAGGAGGCGACCGGGAACGGCAGCGCCTCCGCGTCGCCCTCGACGAACTCGACCGGGAGGCGCTCGGCCTGCGCCCGCTCGGCCGCGCGCTCGAGCAGGGCCGGCACGAAATCGAGGCTCGTGACCTCGGCGCCGCAGCGCGCCGCCGCGAGCGCCGTGTTGCCGTGGCCGCCCGCGACGTCGAGCACGCGGGAGCCGGCGCGCAGGTCGGCGGCGTCGGCGAGCAGCTCGGAGATCAAGGGGATGCGGGCGGCGACCGCGGCGTAGTCGCCGCTGGCCCACATCCGCTGCTGGCTGTGCTTGATGGCCCGGTAGTCGGGGGTCTGAGCGGTGATGGGCGGCATGGTCGCGGACGCTCCTTCGGCGTTGAGATAGCACGATCGTTCGTGCTGACGTGGCAAGAGTACGACCGACCGTGCTAACTTGTCAAGGCCCCCATTCCGGCGGCGAGCGCAATGGCACCGGCTTCGACACAGCGAAAGGCCCAGCGGCGGCGGCGCTCCGACGGCGAACGCAGCCATGAGGCGATCCTGTCCGCCGCGACCCAGCTCGCGACCGTCGAGGGCATCGACGGCCTGTCGATCGCCCGGCTCGCCGACGCGATCGGCATGAGCAAGAGCGGCCTGTTCGCGCACTTCGGCTCCAAGGAGGAGCTGCAGCTCGCGACGATCGACAAGGCGTGGGAGATCTTCGAGGCCGACGTCGTCGAGCCGGCCATGGCGCAGCCCGCGGGACTGGCGCGGATCGAGGCGCTCGGCGAGCGCTTCCTCTCCCACGTCGAGCGCGAGGTGTTCGCGGGCGGCTGCTTCTTCGCCTCGGTCGCCGCCGAGCTCGACACGCGGCCGGGCGCCGTGCGCGACCGGATCGCCGGCATCGCCCGCGGCTGGTTCGAACTCTTCCAGGCGAACGTGGTGGCCGCCCAGGAGGCCGGCGAGCTCGATCGGGCCGTCGATCCCGCCCAGCTCGCCTTCGAACTGGATGCGATGGTCTCCAACGCGAACGCGAGCTGGGTCCTCTTCCGCGACCCGGCCGTGTTCGCGCTCGCACGGCGCAGCTTCGCCGACGCGATCGAGCGCGCCCGCCCGCCCCGCCGCCGCCGCGCGCGCGCGGCCTGAGCGGCGTCCGGATCGATCCAGCGCCGCGCTTGAGAGCGGGTTCTGCGCCGCTCAGGGGCCGCGGAAGTCCGGATCGAAGGGCAGCGAATCCGACTGGCAGACCGCGCCCCGCGGCGGCGTGATCAGCCTGGTCAGGTAGTCCGTCATGGCCTTCTCCACGCACGCGCTGCGGTTCTGGGCGAACAGATGACCGTACCCCTGGTGGGTGAGCAGGATCGCGTTGCCCAGGTAGCGCTCGGCCCGCACGGCGTTGGCGTAGCCCGTGTTGGGGTCGTAGCGCTCGTTGATCAGCAGGATCGGGTTCGGGGTCCTGGCGTTCCACGGCCCCCGGTAGCCGTCCTGGCCCCGCACGGGCCACGAGGCGCAGGGAGCCCACTCCCACGTGAAGTGGGCCGCTCCCTGCAGCACGCCGGCCCGCTGCAGCGCCGCGAACACCTGGGGCCACGCCCGCGGCGGCTTGCTGGCCGGCGCGTCGGCGCATTGGATGGCCGCCGAGGTCGACGCGCCGCCCCAGCCGGCGGGCGAGAGCGAGCCGCTGGCGCCGTTCTCCAGCGACGATCCGTCGCCGCGCAGCGCGGCGGCGATGTTGGCGGCGTTGAGCGGCCACGACACGGGAGCCCGCATCGGCTCGAACTGCGAGACCAGCAGGTCGCTGTAGCTCAGCTCCTGGCGCACGAGCCTCGTGCCGTTGCCGCCCGGTGCCGCGATCGGTGCCCGCCTCAGCCGGGCGAGCAGCCGCTCCCATTGCGCCCGCGGGGAAAGCCCACCGCCGGCGAGCGCGCACCGCTGTGGGCCCGCCCGCTCGCAGAGCACGAGGAACCGGCGAAAGACCTCGTCGGCGGAGTCGGCGAAGGCCTCAGTTCTCGCCTCGGCGCTCTTCGCGTACCGGGTCGCGTCGACGATGCCGTTGAGGAGCATCGCCCGGACCCGCGTCGGGAACAGGTTGGCGTAGGTCTGGCCCAGGAAGCTGCCGTAGGAGAGGCCGAGATAGGTGAGCTTCGCGCCGCCCAGCAGCACGCGCAGGTGATCCAGATCGCGGGCGGTGTCCGCGGTGGAGATGTGCGGCAGCAGCCAGCCGCTCACCTGGCCGCAGCGCCGGGCCAGGGCGGCCCCCCGGCGCTGCACCCGGCCCGCCTCCGCCCGCGTGCGGGGGAACGCCGCGCCCGCCCAGAACTGCTCCTCGCTGCGCCGGTCGCGGAAGCAGTGCACCCGGGTGCTGGCGTGCGTGCCGCGTGGATCCCAGCTGACCACGTCGAAGCGGCCGCCGCCGAGCGCGTCGAGGCCGTCGGGGTCGCCGCGCACCAGGCCGACGCCCGTGTCGCCCGGCCCGCCCGGGTTGGCGAACATCGTTCCGATGCGCTCTGCGGGCTTGCTCGCCAGATGGCGGATCACCGCCAGGGTGATCGTGCGTCCCCGCGGGCGATCCCAGTCCAGCGGCAC
>CAZEKK010000118.1:3864-8059 GCA_964512905.1 uncultured Solirubrobacteraceae bacterium | reverse complement strand
GATCTCGGCCAGCGCCCGCTCGAGGTTCCACATCAGCTCGAGCGCCCCCTGGGCGCGCTCCGGGCTTTGGAGCGGGTGCAGGCGCGCGTGCCCGTCGAGGGCGGCGGCCCGCTCGTGGACCCGCGGGTTGTGCTTCATCGTGCACGAACCGAGCGGGTAGAAGCCCGAGTCCAGGTCGAAGTTGCGCTTCGAGAGCCGGACGTAGTGGCGGACGATCTCCGGCTCGGAGACTTCGGGCAGGCGGGGCGGCTCGGCGCGCAGCAGATGCGGCGGGATCAGATCCTCCACCGGGACCGGCTCGACGTCGAGCGCCGGCGACACGAAGGCCCGCCGGCCCGCGCGGGCCTTCTCGAAGATCGTCAGCGCCCGGTCGCGCTGCATCGGCGTCTCGCGCACGCTCATGCCGCTGCCTCCACCGGCGCGGGGCGCCGCTCCGCGGCCACCGCGCGGGCCAGCGCGTCGGCGAGCCGGTCGATGTCGGCCCGCGTGCGGCGCTCGGTGAGCGCGACGAGCAGGCCGTCCGCGTGCTCGGGGTAGTCGGCTCCCAGCGGGTGGCCGGGAGTGATCCCCTCCCGCTGGCAGCGCGCGACCACGGCGCGCACGCCGTCAAGGCCGCCCACGTCCAGGGCCAGCACGAACTCCCGCACGACCGGCGCCCGGTGCAGGAGCGCGACACCGTCGATCTCCGTCAGCCGGGAGCGGGCGTACGCCGTCCGCTGCAGCATGAGCTCGCCGTTCTCCACCAGGCCGGCGCGGCCGAGCCAGGCGAGGTACATCACCCCCGCCAGCGCGTTGAGCGCCTGCGAAGTGCAGATGTTCGACGTGGCCTTCTCGCGGCGGATGTGCTGCTCGCGCGTCTGCAGGGTCAGGACGAACCCGCGCCGGCCGTCGACGTCGTGGGTCTCCCCCGCGATCCGGCCCGGCATCCGGCGCAGGTGCGCCTCGGTGGCCGCGAAGAAGCCGAACGACGGGCCGCCGTAGTCCAGGCGGTTGCCGAGCGACTGGCCCTCGCCGACCGCGACGTCGGCGCCGCACTCGCCCGGCGGCCTGAGGATCCCGAGCGTGAGCGGATCGCAGGAGCACACGAGGAGCGCGCCGGCGTCGTGGGCGGGCGCTGCGAACGCGGCCACGTCCTCGACGGCGCCGAGGTAGTTCGGGCTCTGCACGATCACCGCGGCGGTGTCGGCGTCGACCTCCGCTGCGAGCGCACCGGGGTCGGTGATGCCGCCGTGCAGCGCCGTCTCGACGATCTCGGTCCCGAAGCCCGGGGCCAGCGTCCGCAGCACGTCGCGCGCATGCGGATGCACGCCGCGCGAGACGACGATGCGGTGCCGGCGCGTCGCGAGCTTGGCCAGGTAGGCCGCCGCGCCGACCGCGCTGGGCCCCTCGTAGACCGAGGCGTTGGCGACCGGCAGGCCGGTCAGTTCGCTGATGGCCGTCTGGTACTCGAACATCGCCTGCAGCCCGCCCTGCGAGACCTCGGGCTGGTAGGGCGTGTACGGGGTGAGGAACTCCGAGCGCTCCACGACCGCGTCGATGAAGGCCGGGACGTAGTGGTCGTACATCCCGGCGCCGAGGAAGCTCACCTCCTCCTCGACCGAGACGTTGCGGGCGGCCAGCGCGCGCAGGTGCTCGAAGACGTCCTGCTCGGCCATCGGGCCGGGGAGGTCGAGCGGGCGGTCGAGGCGCACGCCGGAGGGCACGTCGGCGAACAGGTCCTCGACGGCGGATACGCCGATCGCCGCGAGCATCGCCGCGCGGTCGTCGTCGGTGACGGCGGTGTAGCGGGTCATCAGTCCAGCAGGGCGGTGTAGGCGTCGGCGGAGAGGAGGCCGTCGCGCTCGGACGGGTCGCTGAGGCGCACCTTGACGAGCCAGCCCTCGCCGTAGGGGTCTTCGTTGATCTTCTCGGGCGCGTCGCCGAGCGCCGCGTTGGCTTCGACGACCTCGCCCGAGAGCGGCGCCACGACGTCCGACACGGCCTTGACCGACTCGACCTCGGTGTAGGGCTCGTCCTTGGTCACGGTGCTGCCAACGGCGGGCGGGTCGTAGAAGACGACCTCGCCGAGCGCGTCCTGCGCGTACCAGGTGATGCCGAACGTCGCGACGTCGCCGTCGATGCGGGCCCAGTCGTGCTCGGCGTGGTAGAGGAGGTCGGGCGGGTAGGACGCGTCAGCCATCGGTCTGGGGATCTCCTGGCGGGTAGAGGGGCTTGCGCTGCACGACCGCGGGCCGCACGCGGCCGCGGATGTCGATCTCGATCTCGGTTCCGGGGGCGGCGCGGGCCGCCGGGACGTACGCGAGGCCCGCGCCGATTCCCAGCGACGGGGCGAGCGTGCCGCTGGTGACCTCGCCGCCGCCGACCACGGGGCAGCCCGGGCGGGGGATGCCCGCCCCGGTCATGGTGAACGGGACCAGGCGCTCGGCGGGGCCGGCGGCGCGGGCGGCGGCGACCGCCTCGGCGCCCACGAAGCCGGTGTCCTCGCGGCACGCCCAGCCCAGGCCGGCCTCGATCGGCGTGCGGGCCGTCGAAAGGTCCGCGCCGTAGAGCGGGTAGCAGGCCTCGAGGCGCAGGGTGTCGCGCGCGCCGAGGCCCGCCGGCACGGCGCCGGCGGACAGGAGCGCGTCCCAGACGGCCCCGGCGCCGGCGGGGTCCAGGAGCAGTTCGACGCCGTCCTCCCCGGTGTAGCCGGTGCCGCAGACGAGCATCGGCACGCCGGCGACGGTCCGCTCGGCGGCGTGGAAGCGCGGCGGCAGCGGGCCGTCGGCGAGGCCGCCGACGATGCCGCGCGCGGCCGGCCCCTGGACGGCGAGCATCGCGAACGCCTCGCGGCAGTCCCGCAGGTCGGCGTCGATCGACTCGGCGGCGGCGCGGTCGCGCAGCGCCGCGAGGTCGGCCTCGTGGTTGGCGGCGTTCGTGACCGTGAGGTAGCGCCGCTCGGCCAGGCGGTAGGTGAAGAGGTCGTCCAGGACGCCGCCGTCCTCGCGGCACAACAGCCCGTACTGGGCGCCGCCCTGCGGGATGCGGGCGACGTCGTTCGTCGTGGCCCGCTGCAGGAGCGCGGTCGCCTGCGGCCCGGCGGTCTCGACCTCGCCCATGTGGGAGACGTCGAAGACGCCCGCGCCGGTGCGGACGGCCTCGTGCTCGGCCCGGATGCCCGCGTACTGGACGGGCATCTCCCAGCCGGCGAACGGCACGAGCTTGGCCCCGGCCGCCACGTGGCGGTCGTGGAGCGGACTGCGCCGCAGCGTCGCTGCCGGGCCGCTCACGGGCGGGCCAAGAGGTTCAGTGGTCGGACCAATTCCATGCTGGAGGCGAGCCTAGCACCCATGCGGGCGGAGCCACCCGTGCGGGCGGAGCCACCCGTGCGGGCGGAGCCCGGGGCAGCGGGGCGCCGACGACCACAGGCCAAGCACGGCAGCACGCCGGCGGCCACGGGTCAGCCCCTCCCGCCGCGCGCGACCACGCTCTGCGCCGAGCCGGCGACGTGGGCGCGCATCGCCGCGTCGGCCGCGGCCTCGTCCTGCGCCTCGATCGCGGCGAGGATCGCCTCGTGGGCCTCGAGCGAGGCCGGCGGGCGTCCGGGCACCGTGAGCGAGGCCTCCGAGGTCCGGTCGATCGCCTCGCGCAGCTGGCCGACGACCTGGCTGAGCATCTCGTTGTGGGCGGCGTCCCAGACCGCCTGGTGGAAGTGGCGGTCGCCGACCACGCCGTCGCCCCCGGCGGCGACCGACTCCGCCATCGCGTCCAGGGCCTGGCGCATCCGGGCGAGGTCGCGCTTGGTGCGCCGCCGCGCCGCCAGCCGGGCCGCCTGCGTCTCGACGCCCTCGCGGACCTCCCAGATCATCGGATGGTCGACCTGCGCGTTGGCGACCTCCAGCGCGAGGCTGGGGATGACGTCCCCCGGCGCGCGCAGCAGGTAGACGCCGTCGCCGTGGCGGATCTCGATGAGGCCCAGGACGCGCAGCGCGGTCAGCGCCTGGCGGACCGACGAGCGGCTCACCCCGAGCTGCTGGGCCAGTTCGCGCTCGGACATGAGGCGATCCCCGGGCTGCAGCCGCTGCACGTCGATGAACTCCCGCAGCCGGTCGACGACCTGCTCGTAGAGCGGCGTGCGCGGGATCGGCTGGAGATCCTGGCCGGCCATCCGGCCACGGTAGCGCGGCGGGCGGCCCCTACCGCGCCGGCGGCGCCT
>CAZEKK010000118.1:0-3764 GCA_964512905.1 uncultured Solirubrobacteraceae bacterium | reverse complement strand
TCGCGCAACGGATTCCGAACGGGCCGCCGCGCGAATCGAGTGAGCGAAATCGGTCGCTATCACGACCAGATTCACGCAATCGATTCCGGCGCGCCGTTCGGGCCGCAGCATCCGCCCGATCCGCACCCCTAACCCGCCCGGCCCGGCTCCGCCCCGCCGACAACGCCTCAAGCCGGCACCATCCCCACGACCACCACCAGGTCGGACCGCAGCGCAAGCGCCCGGGGCGTCCGCGCGGATCGAGTGAGCGAATCCGGTCGCCATGGCGACCAAGTTCGCGCAACGGATTCCGGCCTGGCCGCCACGCGAAGCTCCCAGGCGCCGGCGCCCAGCCGCGGTGGAGCCCGACCGGCGGCGGCGCCCCGGCCGCCCTACCGCCACACGCTGCGCCGCTGCGTCTCCCACGCCGCGCCGGCCGACGCGGCGGCGGCGAGCGCGAAGCCCTCGTCGCTGCCCTGGCAGTAGCGCAGCTCCGACGGGCGGCAGCGCCGCGACCACGCCGCCAGGAAGGCGCCGGCCCGCTCGCGGTTGCGGCCGAGGTCGGCGGGGACCGGATGCCACTGCAGGGCTGGCCGCGACCAGCGCCGGCCTGGTCGCACCGCCGGTCGCGAGACCACGTAGCGCGGCAGCGCGCCGCCGCCGAGGAGGTCGTCGATCGCCGCGCAGACGCGGCGGCTCTCCTCGACGCTCGCGTCCGGGAGCATCACGCGTAGCCAGCCCTCGGGCCGCACGCCGAAGTCCAGCGACGCCAGGGCGCCCGCCGTGAGCTCGCCAAGCGATGCGTAGGCCTCGCAGACCGCCCCCGCCGCCCATTCCAGCGGCAGCTCGCTGGGGTGGCGCCGGGCGCCGACGACCAAGCCGGCCGCCGCCGTGGCCAGCCCGCCCGGCGGCACCGCCGGCGGCCCCGGCGGCCCGGCGGCCCCGGCCCCAAGGCCGGACCCGGCCACGCCCCCGCCGACGGAGCCGTCCCCGGCCCGCGCCCCGCCGCCCCGCCGCCGGGCCGGACGGACCACGACCGCGTCGAGGTCGACCCCCCGGTAGCGCTCCCCGATGCGCCAGCGCGCCCTGGCGCCCGCCCGGTCGTCGGCCCGCTGGCGCTGCTCGGCGTTGATCGGCGCGAAACGGTCCGCTGCCGGCGGGGCGAACGGGGAGAGCGCCGGATGCACGTGCGACGGGCCGGTCTCGATCGTTCCGTCCTCGCACGGCGCATGCAGGTGCTGATGGCGGCGCACGAACCGCCGGTAGTCGGCGGCGCCGCGCTCGAGCTCCGGCGCGACGCAGATCACGTCCCAGTTGCTCGCCAGCTTCTCCGGATCGGCCGGGTCCAGGCGCAGCGAGCGGCCGCGCATCTGGCGCACCGAGACGTCGGCGGCCACCGCGGTCATGTCCACGAGCACGTTGACCTGCGGGCAGTCCCAGCCCTCCCCGAGCAGCCCGCGGGTGCCGATCAGCGCCTGGCAGCGACCGGCGCCCAGCAGCTCCGTGGCCCGGGCGGTCCACCAGCGCGAGACGAACGCCGGGGACGGATGCGTGAGCGCCACGACGCCGCCAGGGCCCTCGGCCCGGATGAACGCCGCCGGAAGCAGGCCCTCGGGCCCGCCCTCCGCCAGCGCCGCGCACCACCAGTCGGCGTCGCGCGGGAGGACCGCGACCGTCGCCGCCGAGACGAACGCGGGCCGCAGGACGGCGGTGCGGTCATCGGCGCCGGCGGCGGCGAGCAGCCCCAGGCCGCCGCCGCTCAGCGCCAGCGGCGAGCCCTCCGGCTGGCGGGGCGGCCGCTGTGCGTCGGTGAGCACGAGCGCCCGCAGCCCGTCGCCGCGCGACTCGGCCTCGGCGGCCAGCGCCTCGCACATCGCCAGCGGCTTGGCCGCCGAGTGCAGCAGGACCCGGTCGACATCGCCCCCGGCCCGCCGGATCCCCTGGCGCGTCACCGCGAAGCCGAGGTCGCCGAGCGCCGCCGTCAAAGCATCCAGGCGCGCCGCCGCCGCCGAGCGCCCGTCGGGCCGCAGGCAGCGCAGCGTGTAGTCGTCGAGCAGGACGACCCAGTCGTCGAGGCTGAGCCCGGCCCGGAACGCCTCGCCGCGGGGCGCGCCGTCGGGCGGCGGCTCGCCCCGGGCGTGCAGCCAGCGCAGCCCGGAGGCGGCCAGGCGCGGCGAGCGCCGCGCAAACTCCGCCCAGCTCAGCTGCGCGCCCGGCCCCGTGCGCCGCTCGCGCAGCCGGGCCAGCAGCCAGGCCGAGAGCCCGGGCGGCGCCTGCGCCCCGGCGTCGTCGTCGAGGTCGACGAGCAGTTCGCGGAAGCGGGTGTGCTGGGCGGCCAGCCAGTCGAGTTCGGAGCCGAGCGGCGTGCAGAGCTGCACGAGCTCCTGGTAGGGCGCGAGATGGCCCTCGCGCACCACTGCGGGGGTCGGGATCGTGAAGTCGATCGCCCCGAGCAGCCGCTCGTACAGCGCGGCCTGCTCGGTCGTGAGCTCCGACGGGCTCGTCGCGGTCAGGCCGAGCACGTGATCCGGGGCGAGCGTGTCCAGCAGCGGCACGAGCAGCGCGCCCCACAGCGAAGCCAGGTGGTGGCACTCGTCCAGCACCACCGTGGCGACCCCCGCCGCGTGCAGGGCCGCCAGCCGCTCCAGGGCCGGCGCGGCCAGCAGGTCCTCCGCCGCGAGGTCGGGCACCTTGCCGGCCGCCGCCTGGCGCTTGAGGCCCGCGACGATCGCCGCGAGCTCGCGCTCGCGCCGCTGTGCCGCGGCGCCGGCGAACGCCTCGCCCTCGGCGGCGGCCTCGGCCGGCGTGGCCCCGGTGGCCGCGGCGCGCTCGCGCGCCCAGCGCTCGGCCGCGGCGTGGCGCAGCAGGCCGTCCGGGTCGTCGGCCTGGCAGAGCGCCTGGTAGGTGAGGACGTGCAGGTCCGCGCTCGGCGGCCCGAAGAGCGCCTGCTTCTGCGCCCACTGTCGCTGGATCGTCTGGGACGGGCACAGGACGAGCGCCGGCACGCCCAGGCGCCGCACGACCTCGAGCCCGACGACGGTCTTGCCCGAGCCCGGCGGGGCAACCAGCAGCGTCTCGCGGCGCCCGGCGGCGCGGTCGGCCTCGAAGGCGTCCAGGCACAGCTCCTGGTAGCGGCGCCAGGTGCTCGTGAACGTCCAGTCGGCGAACGCGGCCGTCATGCGCCACGCAGCCTCTCAGGCGCGGCGCCCCGGCCTGTGCGCGGCCCGCCGTCTCCCGCCTTGCGCCTGCGCCGGAACCCCGGATGGCGCACGGATCTGGCCCGCGCGCCGCTGGAACTCGAGCCGGGTGCTCAGTCCCGCAGGAACGCCGGGATGTCGATGTCGTCGTCGCGGATCTCGAGTGAGGACCGCGAGCGGTCGTCGAGGCCCGGGCTGCGGTCGGGCCGGCGCTCGCGCACCGAGTCGCGCGCCCGGGCCGGCCGCGACCCCGACTTGTGGAAGCCGGTCGCGATCACCGTCACGCGGACCTCGTCGCCCATCGCGTCGTCGATGACGGCGCCGAAGATGATGTTGGCCTGCGAATCGGCGGCGCTCTCGACGATCTCCGCGGCCTCGTTGACCTCGAAGAGGCCGAGGTCCGAGCCGCCGGTGATGTTCAGCAGGATGCCCGAGGCTCCCTCGACGGACTCCTCGAGCAGCGGCGACGAGATCGCCCCCTTGGCGGCCTCGAGCGCGCGGCTCTCGCCCGCGCTCGTGCCGATCCCGATCAGCGCCGTGCCGGCGTCGGTCATGATCGTGCGCACGTCGGCGAAGTCGAGGTTGATC
>CAZEKK010000117.1:0-8107 GCA_964512905.1 uncultured Solirubrobacteraceae bacterium | reverse complement strand
GACCCCGACACGGGCGAGCGCGCAGAGGTCGTCGACGAACTGCAGGAGGCCGTCGTCCAGTGCATGGAGTGCATGCACGACCAGCCGCACCTCGGCTTCCACAACGGCCGCGTCGAGCCGGTCGAGGGCCGCTGGGAGCGGATGATCGCCGGCACGCCCTGGGTGGCCTCCTGCACGGTGACCGTGCGGGCCGACGACGTCGAGGTGTGCTCGGGCCCCGAGGCCGGGGACGCGCTCTCCTACGCCGCCTTCGGCGATCACGGGACGCGCGAGTTCTTCACCCACGTCCGCTTCCACAAGCACGAGGACGACCTCATCGTCGTCCATCTGCTCGTCGAGCTCTACGCCCGCTCGATCGAGGAGGCCACCCAGGTGCTCGAGGAGGCCGCGCGCGGGGCGCTGGCCATCACCTCGCTCGCCGAGGAGTCGCGCCCGCCGGCCTCCAACGGCGACGACCTGCACTGAGGCCCGGGCCCGGCGTGCCGGCGCGGGCCGCTCCGACGTATCCTGCGGCGCCATGGAGACACGTCTGCTGATCGCGGGGGAGCAGGTGGCCGGCACGGGCGCGCCGCTCGAGGTCGAGAACCCGTACACCGAGGCCGCCGTCGCCACCGTCGCGCTGCCGAGCGTCGAGCAGGTCGACGCCGCAATCGGCGCTGCGCGCGATGCTGCACGAGACTGGGAGCTGATGCCCGCGGGCGAGCGCGGCGAGCTGCTGGCCGGCGTGGCCGCCGCGCTGACGGAGCGCACCGACGAGCTGGCCGAGCTGATGACCCTGGAGGGCGGCAAGCCGCTGGTCGAGAACCGCGACGAGGTCGGCTGGGTGGCGGCCTGCTTCGCCTACTACGCCGAGATCGGCCGGGACACGCGCGGACGGGTGATCCCGTCGATCGAGTCCTCTCAGCTGGCGATGGTGATCAAGGACCCGATGGGCGTCGTCGGCTGCATCGTCCCCTGGAACTACCCGCTGCTGCTGCTGGCCTGGAAGCTCGCCCCGGCGCTCGCCGCGGGGAACACCGTGGTTGCCAAGCCGTCGGAGCTCACGCCGCTCTCGACGCTGGCGCTCGCGCCGCTGTTCGCCGACTTCCCGCCCGGCGTCGTCAACATCCTCGCCGGCGCCGGCGACGTCGGCGAGCAGATCGTGAGCGACGAGCGCGTCGACTGCATCGCCTTCACGGGGTCGGTGGCGACCGGCCGGCGGATCGCGACGCGCTGCGCCGACCGCATCGCCCGGGTCAACCTCGAACTCGGCGGCAAGGACGCCTTCATCGTCTGCGCGGACGTCGCCGACGAGATCGCGGTGGCCGCGCGGGGTGGCGCGTGGGCGGCGTTCCTGAACGCGGGCCAGGTCTGCACGTCGGCCGAGCGCTTCTACGTCCACCGCTCGGTCTACGACGACTTCCTGTCGGAGTTCGTCGCCTGCACGGAGTCGCTGCGCCTCGGCGACCCGATGGCGCCGGGCACCGACATCGGGCCGATGGTCTCGGCGCCCCAGCGCGCGAAGGTCGCCGCGCAGGTGGAGGCGGCGGTCGCCGCCGGCGCCGAGGTCGTCACCGGCGGCGGCACCGGCGGCCAGGCGACCGGGCACTTCTTCGCGCCCGCCGTCGTGACCGGCGCGCCGGCGAGCACCGACCTGCTGCGCGAGGAGACGTTCGGCCCGGTGGCCCCCATCGTGCCGGTCGACTCGCTCGACGAGGCGGTCGAGCTCGCCAACGGGCTGCGCTTCGGCCTCGGGGTCAACGTCTACACCCGCGACCTCGCGACCACGGTGCGCCTCCTGCGCGATCTCAAGGCCGGGACCGTCTGGTTCAACGACCCCCTCACCGACAACGACGCCGGCCCGTTCGGCGGCTTCAAGCAGTCCGGACTCGGCCGCGAACTCGGTCGCGAGGGACTGGAGGCCTTCCAGGAGACCAAGCACGTCCACATCGAGTCCGAGATCGCCCCGAAGGAGTGGTGGTACCCCTATGGCACGTGAGCAGGCCGTCGGCGGCGGGCCGTCCCGGACCTGCGGGCAGCCGTCGCACGCCGACGGGCACGCCCACGTCCACGGCCCCGGATGCGGCCACACCGAGGTCGTCCACGAGGGGCACATCGACTTCCTCCACGACGGGCACCTGCACCATCCCCACGGCGGCCACGTCGACGAGCACGTCATCGCCGTCGACGACGTCCACCCCGACCGCTGCGATCACGGGCACGCCTGCGCGCCTCACGTCCACGGCCCTGGCTGCGGGCACGACGCGGTGCCCCACGGCGACCACGTCGACTACCTGGTCGGCGACCGCCTGCACCACCCCCACGGCGACCACTGCGACGACCACGGGCCGCTGGCGCGGCTGTAGGCCCTGCTCGGTGGCGACCAGGCACGGCTGAGGACACAAGCAGACGCCGCCGGGGCGGCCGTGCGGGCCTGGGGTCACTCATCTAGCCTTGGTGTCATGTCGCAGCGCACGCCAGCGCCTTCGTGGTCCGGCGAGGCAGAGGCCCGCCTGGCCGCAGCCGGTCGGCGGCGCGGGGGCGCCCGAACCGCGGTGCTCGAGCTTCTGGACGGCCAGCCGTGCGCGCTGACGGCCTACGACATCGAGGCCGCCCTGCGCGAACGCGGGCGTTCGGTCGGGCGAGCCAGCATCTACCGGGTGCTCGAGGAGCTCCACGACCTCGGCCTCGTGACGAAGGTCGATGTCGGCCAGGGGCAGGCCCGGTACGAGCCGACGCGGGCCGAGCACCACCACCACCACCTCGTCTGCGACCACTGCGGCGCAGTCACGCCGTTCGAGGACGACGCGCTTGAGCGGGCGATCGACCGCCTCTCCGGGCGGGTCGACTTCGACGTGACCGCCCACGAGATCGTGCTCCACGGCACCTGCGCGCGCTGCCGGGGCTAACGCAGTCCTCGACGGACCGCCCCGGTCACGCGGCGGCGCCGGCCGCCCGCCGCTGCCCGAGCGCCGCCGCCGCCCACCGGACGAGCAGCGCCGTCACGAACGCCGCGACCAGGGCAAGCGTGACTGCGGCCCCGGCAGCGACGCCGGCGTGGTAGGAGGCATACAGCCCGGCGATCGAGGCACCCGCCGCGATCGCGGTCGCCGCGACCATCATCGCGACCAGGCGCCGCGTCACCAGCCGGGCCGTGGCCGCGGGACCGACCAGCATCGCGGCGACGAGGAGGTTGCCCAGCGCCTGCACGGCCACGAGCGTCGCCGCGGCAAGCAGCACGGCCAGCACGACGTCGTAGAGCCCGGGCGCCCGGCCCAGCGCCCGGGCGTTGAGCCGGTCGAAGCCGACGAGCAGCAGCGAGGGATGCAGCACCGCGAGCACCGCGACCATCGCCACCGCCAAGCCGGCCGCGAGCATGAGATCGCCGTCGGTGACGCCGAGCACGTCGCCGAAGAGCAGGCGGTTGAGCCCCGCCGGCACCTCGGGCGCGAGTCCGAGCAGGACGCCGAGCCCGAACAGGGACGTGATCACGACCGAGACCGCGACGTCGCCGTCGAGCCGCGGCACCCGACCAACCAGCGCGATGAGAACCGCGCCGATCACCAGTCCCACCGCGCCGCCGAGCACGAGCGGCACCCCGAGCAGCGCGGCTCCGACCAGCCCTGGAAGCATCGCGTGGGCCAGCGACTCGGCGCTGTAGGACCGTCCGGCCAGCACGATCCAGCAGCCGAGCGCTCCCGACACGATCCCCAGGAGCGTGAGCTCGACGATCGCGCGCACGACGATGCGCTGCGCCAGCGGGTCGGTAAGCCACTCGATCACGCGCGGTCGCCGAAGTGATCGTGGTGGTGGGGCGGCAGCACCGCCCGGCCCTCGCCGTCCGGAAGCGGAACGATGTCGGCGCCGTAGGTGCGCTCGACGACCTCGCGCGAGAGCGTCGCGGCGGGCGGCCCGAAGGCGATCTGCACGCGGTTCAGGCACAGCACGAGATCCCACGACCGCGCCTGCTCGATGTCGTGGGTGGCGATCAGCAGCGCCCGGCCCTCGGCGGCGAGCTCGGCCAGCAGGCCGGTCAGCCGCTCGGCGCTGGGCGCATCCAGCCCGGAGAACGGCTCGTCGAGGAGCACCAGCGGCGCGTCCTGCACGAGCGCACGCGCCACCAGAACCCGCTGCCGCTGGCCGCCCGAGAGGTCGCCGAACGTCGTCCGGGCGTAGTCGCCCAGTCCGACCCGGCCAAGCGCCGCCAACGCCATCGCCCGGTCGGCGCGCCCGGGCCGCCGCCACCACGGCATGCGCGAGACCGCTCCCATGAGCGCGACGTCCAGCGCGCTCACGGGGTAGTCGAGCCGTGACCGCTCGGTCTGCGGAACCAGCGCCACCCGCCCCGCGCCAACCTGCAGGCGCCCGGAGGACGGCCCCAGTTCACCCGTCAGCAGGCGAAAGAGCGTCGTCTTCCCCCCGCCGTTGGGGCCCAGGACCGCGATCCGCTCGCCCGCGCGCGCCGCGAACGTGAGGCTCGCCACCGCAGGCTGCCAGCTCCCCGGATAGGAGGCGGCGACGTCGTCGGCATCGGCGAGGACCGCACCGGTCACGACGGAATGCGGCACCGGACCTTCCCGCCGGTCATGCCTTCCACCATCGCCTCGGCGTTCACCGCCGCGGCGCCGAGCACCGTTCCGGCGGGTGTTCCAGGCGCTCCGAGCGTGTCCCCGTACAGCTCGTGGTCGGACGAGACGCCGGTGTCGGCGGCCAGGCGCTGCGCCAGCTTCGGATTGAGCGAGCTCTCGGGGAACACGGCCCTGACGTTCTCACGCTTGATCGTACGCTCGAGTTCGGCGAGGTCGCGTGCCGATGGCTGGCCCTGGGTCGATTGGGAGGGGAAGACCGCGCCCACGGACGTCACGCCGTAGCGCTCGGTGAAGTACACGAACGCGTCGTGATCGGTGACGATCTTGCGCTCCGCTGCGGGCACGCGGTCCAGGCACGCGCGGATCGCCGTGTCGGTTGCGGCGACCCGGGCGCGGAAGCGGTCGGCGTTGGCGGCGATCGCCGCCTTCGCGGCCGGGTCGGCGGCGATCAGCGCTGCCTCGATCCGGTCCGCTGCGGCGGCGACGTTCGTCGGGTCGTGCCACCAGTGCGGATCGGTCTCACCGTGGTCGTGGCCTTCGGCCTCCTCGTCGCCGTGCTCCTCCCCGGCGCCATGCTCCTCCTCCCCGGCGGCGTGCTTCACCGGCAGCGTTGCGGCCAGGTCGACGACCTTCGCGCCGCTTCCCGAGTCCTTGACCAGGTCCGCGTGCCAGTCATCGAGACCGAGGCCGCTGACGAACAGGATCTTGGCGTCGGCCATCGCGGCGACGTCCTGCGGGCGCGGCTCGTAGTCGTGCGCCTCCGAGTTCGGCTTGAGAATCTGACGGACGTCGACCGCATCGCCGCCGATCTGGCGCACGAGATCGCCGACCTGCGTCGTCGTCGCGACGACCGACACCTTCTGCGTGCCGGCGTCGGCAGAGTCGCCGTCGGTGCCGCCGCAGCCTGCGGCGACGAGGGCGAGGCCGGCCAGCACCGCAGCGACGACCGGCGGGCGCGACCGTGGCAGCGAGCGCAGGAGCGCCTGCCCGATCGCGACGGCGGCGAACACCGCGCCGCTCAGCACGGCGATCGTCGCGCCGGGCGGGACGTTGAGTTCGAAGGCCAGCCACATTCCCATCACTCCTTCTGCCGCGGCGAGGGCGGCGGTCGCGATCTGCCAGGCACGGACGCGCCCGGTGAGCAGGCGGGTGGTCGCCGCCGGGACGACGAGGATCGCGGTCGCCAGCAGCGCCCCGGTGGCGGCGAGCGCTGCGACGGCGGCCAGGGCGATGAGCACGACGAGAGCGGCATCGGCGGCACGGCCGTGCCCGGCCGGGCGCTCTCCTGCGAAGCCCGCCGCAAGCCATCGGGGGCCGACGAGCAGCGACGCTGCGACGGCGACTGCGGCGACGGCCCCGGCCAGCGCGATGTCGCTGCCGTCGATCGTGAGCAGGCTGCCGAAGAGGAGGCGGTCGACCCGCGCGGGTGAGGCGAAGACGTCGCTGGCGAGGACCACCCCGGTCGCCAGCGACCCGGCGAGGGCGAGTGCAGTGAGGCTGTCGGCGCCGATGCCACGGCGGCGAACCGCCGCAGCCACCAGGCCGGCCGTGACCGCCGCGGCGCCGAAGGCCCCGAGGGCGGCGGCGAATCCGAGGCCATCGGCGAGCACGAGCCCCGGGAACGTGGCGGTCCCGACCGCATGGGTGAAGAAGGCCATGCCGCGCAGGACGATCCAGGTGCCCAGCGACCCGGCGACGACCGCCAGGAGCAGGACCTCGATGACTCCGCGCTGGAAGAAGGGAAGCGAGAACGGCTCGAGCACGACCCCGAGACTATCGGAATGAGAACTACTCTCGTCTACTCAGGGCAGGCCCTCGCGTCACCTCAGCGCGGGAACGGGACCGGCGCCGCACTACGCTGCGCACGCCATGGACGTCCTCTACGTCTTCCTCGCCGGCCTGGCCACGGCGCTCGCGACCGGCCTCGGCGCGATCCCCGTGTGGCTGCTCGGAGCGCGCACGCGCGAACTGCTGCCGGTGCTGTGGGGGCTGACCATCGGGCTGATGACCGTGGCGTCGATCCTCGGCCTGCTCAAGCCGGCGTTCGACGAGGGCAGCGCCGGCGCCGTGGCGGCGGGGTTCGCGGTCGGCGTGGGCTTCCTGCTCGGTTCGCGCCGGTGGCTCGGCCACCACGAGTTCGCGGTCGACGGCCACGACGGCGACGGCGTGCGCCGGGCGATCCTCGTCTTCGGGGTGCTGTTCGTGCACAGCCTCCCCGAGGGCTTCGCCGTCGGGACCGCCTACGCGTCCTCGACGGCGGGCCTGGGCCTCTACGTCATCCTCGCCATCGCGCTGCAGAACGTCCCCGAGGGGACGAGCGTGGCCATCCCGATGGAGGCCGAGGGCTTCAGCCGCTCGCGCCAGTTCTGGGCCGCGGTGGGCACGAGCCTGCCGCAGCCAGTGGGCGCGGTCATCGCCTTCCTGCTGGTGGAGGAGATCACGAGCCTGCTCTCCTTCTCGTTCGCCTTTGCGGCCGGCGCGATGCTCGCACTGGTCGTGATCGAGCTCGTCCCCGTCGCGTTCCGGCGGGGCACGGTTGCCGCGGCGCTCCTCGGCACGGCGATCGGGGGCGCGATCATGGGCGCGCTGGCGGTGACGCTGGGGGTGTGACGGGGCGGCGCGCCCACACGGCCGCGTGCGCCCGGCCGCGCGGCGCGCCCGCGGCCGGGGCGCGCCGCGGCCTCCCCAGGCCGATCAGCCGATCTTCGCCTCGAGCGCCTCGAACTGCCGGCGCACCTCGGCGGGCAGGTCGTCGCCGAACTTCGCCAGGTGCTCGCGGACCTGCGGCAGCTCGGCGCGGATGGCGTCCTCGTCGATGCCCAGCAGGGCGTCCAGCGCGGCGGGCTCGAGATCGAGGCCGTCGACGTCGAGCGACCCGGGCGCCGGCACGCGGCCGGCCGGCGTGTCGACCGCGTCGGCCTCGCCGTCGCAACGGCGGAAGATCCACGCCAGCACCCTCGAGTTCTCGCCGAAGCCGGGCCACAGGAACTTCCCGTCGTCGTCCTTGCGGAACCAGTTGACGTAGAAGACCTTCGGCAGCCGCGCCCCCTCGCGCCGCCCCATCTCGAGCCAGTGGGCCATGTAGTCGGCCATGTTGTAGCCGCAGAACGGCAGCATCGCGTAGGGGTCGAATCGGAGCTCGCCGACCGTGCCCGCCGCCGCGGCGGTCTTCTCCGAGCTCATCGTCGCCCCGAGGAAGACGCCGTGCTCCCAGTCGAACGCCTCGCGCACCAGCGGCACGGCGGTCGAGCGCCGGCCCCCGAAGAGGAACGCGTCGATCGGCACGCCGGCGGGGTCCTCCCACTCGTCGGCGATCGACGGGCACTGCGCCGCCGCGATCGTGAAGCGCGCGTTCGGATGCGCCGCCGGATGGTCGGCGTCGGGCGTCCAGTCGTTGCCGTGCCAGTCGATCGCGTGCGCCGGGGGCTCCGGCGTCATGCCCTCCCACCACACGTCGCCGTCGTCGGTGAGCGCGACGTTGGTGAAGATGCCGTTCTCGCGGATCGTGGCCATGGCGTTCGGGTTCGTCTGCTCGCCCG
>CAZEKK010000116.1:2251-8188 GCA_964512905.1 uncultured Solirubrobacteraceae bacterium | reverse complement strand
AGCAGCTCGTCCTCGCAGTCGAGCAGGCTGAGCTGGCAGCCGTCGCAGGAGGCGAACTTCCAGACGGCGAGCTTCGGGCGGGCCACGGCGTCAGAGCTCCCGCACCGCGAGCCAGGGCGCGGCCTGCGACCACGGGTAGACGGGGCCGTCGCGGCAGATGAGCGTCGGCCCGAGCTGGCAGTGGCCGCAGCGGCCGATGCCGCAGTGCATCGAGCGTTCGAGCGAGAGGTGGATCCGCTCGCCGGCCATGCCGGCGTCGAGCAGCCCCCGCGCGCCGAAGCGCATCATGATCTCCGGCCCGCACGTGAACGCGACCGCGCTGGCGGGGTCGAACGCCGCCTTCGGGATGAGCTGCGTGACCACGCCGACGCGCCCGGTCCAGGCGCGGTCGGCGGCATCGACGGTCTGGAGCACGTCGATCCCGTGCATTCCCCATTCTTCGGCCTCGCGCACGTAGAGGAGGTCCGCCGGCGTCCGGGCGCCGACGAGGACCGCCACCCGCTCGTAGCGCCGCCGGTGGCGGAGCACGTGGTAGACGGCCGAGCGCAGCGGCGCCAGGCCGATCCCGCCGGCGAGCAGGACCAGGTCGGCCCCCTCCGCCGCCGCCAGCGGCCACGGATTGCCGAACGGCCCGCGCACGCCCACCACGGTGCCGACCGGCGCCTCGCACAGCGACCGCGACACGCCGCCGAAGTCTCGGATCGTGTGGACGAGCGGCCCGTCGCGCGTCGGATCGCCCGAGATCGAGATCGCCGACTCGCCCTTGCCGAACGGCGCCAGCATGGTGAACTGGCCGGGGGCGAAGCTCGGGGCCACGGCGCGATGAACCGGATCCAGCGCGATCGTCCACGTGTCCGCGGTCTCCCGGCGCCGGCGCAGCACCCGGTAGGGGGTCGGGACCATCGGCCCCTCGGCGGCGACCGGGGCCGCGGCGCCGGGGTCAGCGGCTGACGTCGCCATAGACGTCGAGGAGGCGCAGCCGCGTCGCCTGCAGGCGCTCGGTCATGACGGCGGCGAACGACTTCATCAGGTGGTAGCCGAGCTCGTGGTTGGCCTCGCACTTCCCGCGCAGGCAGGCGCCATCGAACGACAGCAGCCGGGTGGGCTCGACGGCGCGGGCGTCGAACTGCCAGAGATAGGGCTCGAACAGCCACGACCAGCCGACCAGCGCATGGTCCTCGAGCGTCTCGACGACCAGCGGCAGGCCGTGGGGCGCGTGCACCTCGAGCGCGATCTTCCCGTGACGGATGACGTGGAAGACGTCGGCGGGCTCGTCCTCCCGGAAGAGGTACTCGCCGGGCTGGGCGCCGGAGAGGGTGCCGCAGCCGGCGATCTGGTCGAGATGCTCGGGCGCCAGGCCGGCCAGCTCGGGCACGGCGGCCAGTTCGGCGGCGATGTCGCGGACGGTCATGCGGACGCTCCTGCGGTCGTGGCGCCGTCGGCGGCCCGGATCGCCGCGGCCTCCTCGGTCAGGTCGATGCCGACCGGGCACCACGTGATGCACCGGCCGCAGCCAACGCACCCCGAGGATCCGAACTGGTCGTGCCAGGTCGCGAGCTTGTGGGTCAGCCACTGGCGGTAGCGCGGGCGGATCCCCGACCGCACGCTGCCCCCGTGGACGTAGGAGTGGCTCGGGTCGAAGCACGACTCCCACACCATGAGCCGCTCGCCGGCGCCGCCGGCGAGGTCGGTCGTGTCCTTCGCCGAGGTGCAGAAGCAGGTCGGGCAGACCATCGTGCAGTTGCCGCACGCCAGGCAGCGGTCGGCGACCTCGTCGAAACGCGGGTGGTCGAGGTTGCGCATGAGGAGGTCGCGGATCCCGGTGGTGTCGAGCGCGCGCTCCTGCTGGGCGGCCGCGTGCGCCGGCGCCTCCCCGGCGGCCGCGCGCTCGGCGTCGCTGGCCGGGCGGCCCGGCAGTGCGGCCATCACCTCGGCTCCGGCGTCGCTCCCGGCGGCCATCACGAAGACGTGGCCGTCGGGGCCGTCGACGAGTTCGGTCATGACGATGTCGTGCCCGGACTCCACCGCCGGGCCGGTGCCCATCGAGGCGCAGAAGCACGTCGCGCCGGCCTCGCCGCACTGGACCGCCACGACGAAGGTCTCGGCCCGGCGGGCGACGTCGTTGGGATCCGGGCGGGCACCCTGCAGCAGGACGGTGTCGAGGATGCCGATCGCGGCCAGGTCGCAGGCCCGCGCGCCGAGGAACGCCCGCTTGACCGGCGCCTCCACGTGGGCCTCGATCGCCACCTCGCCGGTCTCCGGGTCGCGGCGCGACCGCCACACCGGGGCCTGCGGCGGCAGCGCCACCCGCTTCCACGAGGCGGGCCCGCACTGGAAGCCGAAGCAGGCCTCGTCGCCGCGGGCGGCCAGCCGGTAGGTGCCGGCCTCCTGCACGTCGGTCAGACCGATCGGGAGGTCCTCGGCGGACGCGACCTCGTCGTAGACGATCGCCTGCGCCTGCACCGTCGGCCCGATCACCGTGTAGCCGCGCTCGCGCAGCGCGGTGAGGAGCGAATCGAGGTCGGCGCGGTGGAGGGCGTGCACGGTGGCGGTCGGCCGGTCGTTGAGCGTCGATCCTGCCACGCGAGCGGCGGCCCGGGCGACGGTAGTTCCTACGGGCCGGGGGGCGGCGTCGCCGCGGGCGCACCGCCGCGCACTGCCGCCGCGATCTCCCCCGCCCAGGCGTCGATCGCCTCCCAGTCGCGGAAGTCGCCCTGGGGCGCGCGGACCGCGGCCATGATCGCCTTCTCCGTGAACTTCAGCTTGGCCTTGTCGAGCTTGCCGGCGAAGATCTCGTGCCCGCGCGCTCCGGTCACGTCGATCATCGGCGCGGCGTCGACCGGCGGCTCCTCGGGCTTGAGGTTCCCCGGCTCGCCCAGCGGGCCGGAGCTGAAGAGCCAGACCGGGCGCTCCTTGAGCGCAACGGCGTGCTGCTCCGCGAACGCCTTGGCCTCCTCCAGCCAGTGGCCGGCGTACACGGCGCTGCCGAGCACGACCGCGTCGTAGTCCTCGAGGCCCGCCTCCTCCCCCGGCGCCAGCGACCGCGCCGACACCCCCCGCCGCTCGAGCCCCTCGGCGATGGCATCGGCGATCCCGGCGGTGGCGCCATGCCGGCTGGCGGCGACGACGAGGACGGTCATGCGGCGGCTCCTTTCGGGAGGTGGACTACGGTCGATACCAGAGGTCCATGTAGCTGCGCAAGAACTCGTCGACGACCGTGCGGTCCGGCACGCTTGCGGCCAGGCCGTAGATCGGCGCCAGTCCGCCCGGCTTGGGCGGCTCGTCGCGGACCTCGGCGACCGCCGCGCGCAGGTCGGCGACGAACTGCTCGGGAACGCCCGCCTGCGCGTGGCGGCGGGTCACGCAGATGTGCACCGAGGGCGGCCGGTGCAGGCCGTTCAGGCTCCAGCCGCGCTCGGTCATCGCGTCCATCACGCGGTAGACGTCGAGCGCATCGGAGCGGAAGGCCACGACGAACAGCGGGTCGCCGATGAGGTCGATCTCCGGGATCCCGCGCACGCCGGCCTTGATGATCTCGGCGGCAGCAAGGATCTCGCGCGTCGCGGTCAGGTACCCCTCCTCGCCGATCGAGACGAGCGCCGCCCAGCAGGCCGCGCTCAGGCCGCCGGCGCGGCTGCCCGCGAACGACGGCGTGCCGTAGACGCCGCCGGGCCAGTCGGTCGTGGTGAAGTACTGGAAGCGCCGCAGGTCGGCGCCGCGGTAGAGCACGACGCTCGTGCCCTTGGCCGCGTAGCCGAACTTGTGCGTGTCGGCCGACATCGAGGTCACGCCCGGCAGGCGGAAGTCGAAGCCCGGCACCGGCGCGCCCAGCCGCTGCGCCCACGGCAGCACGAAGCCGCCGAGGCAGGCGTCGGTGTGGAAGCCGACCCCCCGCTCGCGGGCCAGCTCCGACAGCTCCTCGATGGGGTCGATGAGCCCGTGCGGGAACGACGGCGCCGAGCCGACGACGACGCAGGTGTCGGCGTCGATCGCCGCCGCCGTGGCCGCGACGTCGGCGCGCTCGTCGTCGCCGACCGGCACCTTGACCTGGCGCATCCCGAAGCTGTGCGCGGCCTTGTCGAACGCGGCGTGCGCCGTCTCGGGGACGACCATCGCCGGTGCGGCGATGCCGTCGCGCTGCTGCGCGCGGTCGCGGTAGGCCTTCATCGCGAGCATGATCGACTCGGTGCCGCCGCTCGTGACCGTGCCGACCACCTCGTCGGGCGCGGCGCCGTCGGCGCCGAGCATCCCCGCCGTCATCGCCACGATCTCGGCCTCGAACTTCGCGGCGCTCGGCCAGATGTCGAGGTGCAGCGGGTTGCTCTGCGAGTGCAGCGTGTACGCCTCGCTGAGGAAGGCGACGTGCTCGGGGTCGCCCTGGTAGACAGCGCCGCTGACGTGGCCGCCCCGCCACTTCGGCGTTTCGGCCTCGGCCATCGCGCGCAGCTCGGCCAGGACCTCGTCACGCGGGATCCCGGCGGCCGGCAGGCGGTCGTGTGTCGGGAAGCGGCCGCGGTAGGGCTTCAGCGACGCCTCGAGCGCCGCCATCGGATCGTTCACGGGCTCCGCGTCGGCGGGCGGTGCCGGGGTGTCGGGGCGGTCGGTCGGCTCGGTCATGGGGCGGCTCCGGGTTCGGCTGGCACGGACGCGGGCGACGCGTTCAGCCGCGCGTAGATCCCGCGCGTCCTCTTGTACAGGGCGCGCAGCTCGCGTGACAGCTCGTCGTAGGTGGCACGGGTGGCGGGATCGGGGTCGTAGGCGGCGTCGACGGGCGCCCGCGCCGGGATGTCGGCCGGCGCCAGCTCGTCGAGCGCGAGGCCGGCGAGGAATGCGGCGCCGCGGACGTTGGCGTTCACCGGGTCGGCGACCCGCAGGATCCGTCGGTCCAGCACGTCCGCGAAGATCTGGCACCACAGCGGGCTGAGCGCGCCGCCGCCGATGAAGCGCAGGTCGGCGAACGGCTGGCGGACGAAGCGCTCGACGCCGTCGAGCATCCAGCGGGCGTTGAGGGCGACGCCCTCGAGGACGGCCCGCACGAGCTGCGCGCGGCTGGTCTCGAGCGAGAGGTTGTGGAAGCCGCCCCGGACGCGGTGGTCGTCGACCGGCGTGCGCTCGCCGTTCAGCCACGGGGTGAAGATCACCTTGCCGGCGCCGGGGGGCGCGGTCGCCGCCAGCGCGTCGAAGCCGGCGTAGCCTGCCGTGGCCTCCGGGGTGCCGGCCAGCCACTCCTCGCGCAGGCGCTCGAGGCTTGCGCCGGCGGTCTGCTGCTCGCAGCTCACCAGGTAGCGTCCGGGCAGAGCGGCGGGCAGGGTTGCGATCGACCGCAGCGCGTCGGTGCGCTTGAACGGCACGTGGCACTGGATCCACGAGGACGTGCCGACGTACAGGTGCCCGGCGTGGTCGGCCACGGCGCCGGAGCCGACCGCCGCCGACATCGTGTCCCCGGTCGCGCTCACCACCGGCGGCCCGGGCTCGATCCCGAGCTCGGCCGCCGGCCCCGGGGCGAGCGGGCCGACCACGCTGGCGCTCGGCAGCAGCTCCGGCAGCTTGCCGCGATCGATGCCGGCGAGCCGCAGGAGCCGGTCGTCGTAGCGGACGTTCCCGAGATCCCGCGTGTCGGTGAGCCAGTGCAGCGTCGCCGTGTCCGCCGAGCACGCGGCGCGGCCGGTCAGCTTGAAGTTCAGCCAGTCGACCGGCTCGAGGAACGTCGCTGCGGCGGCGTAGATCTCGGGCCGTTCGTCACGGAGGTAGAGGATGTGCCCGAGCGGGTCGCGTCCCGAGAGCGACGGAGCCCCGCCCGTGAGCCGGATCCACCGCGCCAGCCGCAGCGGCCCGTACCCCGCGACCCGGATCGGGCCCGCCGCGGTCGCGGCCCGCGCCGCCGCGGCGCCGCGCGCGTCCATCCAGGTCAGCGCGTCGCACAGCGGCTCGCCGTCG
>CAZEKK010000116.1:0-2151 GCA_964512905.1 uncultured Solirubrobacteraceae bacterium | reverse complement strand
CCGCCGGTGCCGAGGTCGATCGCGAGCACCGTCGAGGGCGAGGCCGGCGCCGATGGCATGGGCGCGAGTATCCCGCGCGCTCGCGGACGGTTCGGGTTTCCCGCACAGGTGTGCGGGAAACTGCGACTCGCATGTGGCACGTCAGCGTCCGACTATGTCGGGCATGGAGGAGCGCGTGGTCACCGCCTCGACGTTTGTCGCCAGCGCCACCGTGCAGGGATCCCACGGCGAGCAGCTCCGCGTTCTCCACGCCGAGGTCGTCGTCGCCCTGCACGAGCTCGCCCAGGCGATTCGGGCGGCCGAGAGCCACTACGACTCCCTCGCGGGCGTGCGCGACGCCTACGCCGGCCGCCTCGACGCCATCCGCGCAGAGCTGCGGACGAAGGGGTACGCCCCCGGCACCGAAGTCATCTAGTTCGCCGCCGGCCCCGGCGCCCGCGCCGGGGCGGGCAGGGCCACGCCGGCGCCGGCCAGGCGGCCGGCCTCGGCCTCCGCCTCGGCACGCGCACCCGGGGCAGCCGCCACCGCGCCGAGCGCCAGGGCCCCGCCGACGCCCTGCAGCCCGAGCGTGACCGCGCGGTAGCAGACCACCGCCGCCGCGGCGGCCTCGAGGCCGACCCCCGAGGCGGTCAGGATCGCCACCATCGTCGGCTCGACGCCACCGACCCCGCCGGGGAGCGGGCTGATCGATCCAACCTGGCCGAGCATCGCCGCCAGGGCGACGACCACGAGCGGCGGGGACTCCCCCACGGCGTGGAAGGCGGCCCACAGAACGAGCGAGTCGCCCGCCCAGAACACCAGCGCGCCGCCGAGAGCTCCCGGGCGCCGGGCGATGCCCGGGATCGCCCGCAGCCCGTCGGGGACGACCTGGGCCACGGCGTGCAGGCGCGACCGCCACCGCGGCGCGGCCGGGCGATCGTCGGCGGTGCGCCGCGCCAGCACGACGAGCGCCCCGGCCCCCAGCAGGGTGAGCGCAACCACGCCCAGCGGCGCCAGCGCGACCCCCAGCGGCGCCTTGCCCGGCAGGATCGACGCCGCCGCGGCCAGGCCGAGCAGGACGGCGGCAAGCACGTAGGGCGCGTTGAACACCGCCGCGAAAGCGACGCTGCGCGCGCCGATGTCGCGATAGCGCAGCCCTTCGCGGTGCAGCCCCCAGAACCGCACCGCCGGGCCGCCGGCCCCGGTCGGCACGACCGCGAACGCCCCGAGTTCCGCGACGGCGATCTGGGCGGACCGCCGCCGGCGGACCTCCGCCGGCCGGCCCGCGAGCACGGCGCGAAACACGAGGGCGTAGCCCGCGATGGCGGCGGCCTCGACGACCGCGGCCACCGCCAGCCAGCCCGGGTCGGCGGCGGCGAGGCGGTCCCCCGCGCCGGGAAGGATCTCCCCGAGGGCGAGGATGACGCCGGTCGCCAGCGCGGCCATGAGCGCCAGGCGGACGAGCAGGCGCCGGCGCGATGTCCGCGGCGGGGCGGGCGGCGCCGTCTCGGCTTCGACCTCGGGATCGACGCCGCGGTCCACGACTACCGGTACGCCGCCGGGACCGGATCGGCGTCAGGCGGGAACCGATCGCCCGCGGGCCGTGACGGCTCGACCGCGGATGCAGGCCGATCTCCGACCGGGGCGTGGCCGGGTCGCGGGCGCATCGGCGCGCCTATCGCCGGCGCCCGGCGGGCGCGCGCCGTCACCCGGGCGCCGTGCGCGGGGGCGAGCACGATCCCCCGCCGCACCACGCGCTCGCGGCGGCGGCGGACCGGCGCGAGGTCCATGCGCGACAGCACCTCGCGCAGCACTGCGCGCATCTCCATCCACGCGAAGCTCGCACCGAGGCACCGGCGCGCGCCGCCGCCGAACGGGATCCACTCGTAGGTCCCCGGCTGGCGGTCCAGGAACCGTTCCGGTCGGAACGCCCGCGGCCGCGGATAGAGGTCGGCGCGGAAGTGCAGCAGCGCCGCCGACGGCGAGATCTCGGTCCCGGGCGGCAGGACGTGCCCGGCCAATGCGAACGGCTGAGCGACGATCCGGCCGACGGCCGGGATGATCGGCCGCAGCCGCAGCGTCTCGCCGGTCGCGAGGTCGAGCGCGCGGTCGCCGCCGGCGTCGAGGTCGGCGCGCAGCGCGCGCTGGGCGCGGCGCGCGCGCAGGAGGCGC
>CAZEKK010000115.1:0-8262 GCA_964512905.1 uncultured Solirubrobacteraceae bacterium | reverse complement strand
GACGTCCTCGCCAAGCTCGCGCAGTCCGTCCATCACGGCGAAGGTGTCGCCGCGCAGCCCCCAGCCGCGCGCGTCGATGCGATCGGCGAGCCAGTACGCGCACAGGTCGGGGTCCGGCGAGACGTGCGCCCCGTAGATCTCGATGTCGTCCCCGGTGTTGGCGATCACCGTGAGCGGCGGCCCCCCGGCGTCGAGCAGCCCGCGGGCGAGCTTCGCGCCGCCGGTGCCGCCGGCTAGGAGGACGACGCCGGCCACAGCTCGGCAGGCAGCCCGGTGATCCTGATGCCCGCCCGCGCCTTGTAGCGCACGTTCATCGAGATGATCAGCGGGGTCAGCGACTCGGTGATGCGCGACATCTCCAGCCGTCCGCAGTCGACGCAGCGCAGGCCGGGCACGCGCTCGATCAGCGCGACGAACTGCGCCTTGTCGGCCTTCCGGTCGCCGCAGACGAGCACGTCCTCGTCGAGGCCGTGGTCGAGGTCGGTGAGCAGCGCGGCGCTGACCGAGTGCAGGGCGGAGATCACGCGGACGCCGTCGGGCGCCATCTCTGCCGCCTGCTGGGCCGCGGAGCCCTGCCAGACGCCGAGCAGCCGGGTCGCCTTGCCGCTCACCGCCGCCGCCAGCGGCACGGTGGCGTCGACGAGCAGCTGGCCTTCGCGCAGCGCGTCCTTGAGGTTGGTGAGCGTCTCGGACTGGCTGCGAAACGGGACGCTGAGCACCACGGTCTCGCTCGCGGCGGCGGCCTCGGCGTTCCCGAGGCCCGCGAACGTGCCGGATGGGACGCGCGCGGCGGCCTTTGCGGCGGCCTCGGCGGCGCGGCCCGGGTCGCGGGAGCCGATCACGATCGGCACGCCGGCCTGGCCGAGGCGCAGCGCCAGGCCGAAGCCGAGCGCGCCGGTGGCGCCGATGATCGAAACGGAGGCGGTCTCGCTCACGGCCGCGGAGCATAGCCAGCGGCCGCCGCGCGGCCCGCGCCGGTACGCTCGCGCCCGGATCGCACAACTTCGGAGCGGGAGGCGGCGGTGGCGGACTACACGGTCACGAGGATCTCGGAGGTCGAGGCGACGTTCGGCGGCGGGCTGCGCAAGGTCCGCGCCGCGCTCGGGGTTCATTCGTTCGGGATGGCGATCGAGGAGTTCCCCGCCGGCTTCGCCGACTACCCCGAGCACGACCACGCGCACGACCGCCAGGAGGAGGTCTACCTCGCGCTCGCCGGGTCCGGCACGATCGAGATCGACGGCGAGCCGGTGGCCCTGGACCCGGAGACCGCGGTCCGCGTCGGCCCCGGCACGAGGCGCAAGATCGTGCCCGGGCCCGAGGGGCTGCGCGTGCTCGTCCTCGGCGGCGTGCCCGGAGCGCCGTACGAGCCGCCGCCCTGGACGGAGCTCGGGGCGCCCGACCCGGCGGCAGAGTCGTGAGGCTCGAGGGTCGCACGGCGTTCGTCACGGGTGGCGCGTCGGGCATTGGCGCGGCGACCGCGCGGCGGCTGGCGGCGGAGGGCGCACGGGTGGCGGTCGCCGACCTCAACGAGGCTGGGGCGCGCGAGATCGCCGCCGACGTCGACGGCGCCGCGGTCGCACTCGACGTTGCCGACGCGGCGTCCGCCCGCGCCGCGGTCACGAGGGCGGTCGAGCTGCTCGGGCCGATCGACGTGCTGGTGAACAACGCCGGGACCGACCGCTTCGCGTTCTTCTCGAACACCGACGAGGACCTGTGGGACTTCGTGCTGGGCGTCAACCTCAAGGGCACGCTCGCGGTCACGCATGCGGTGCTGCCCGCGATGCACGAGCGCGGCGGCGGGGCGATCGTGAACGTCGCCAGCGAGGCCGGCCGCGTCGGCTCGCAGGGCTCGGTCACGTACAGCGCCGCCAAGGCCGGGGTGATCGGCTTCACCCGCGCGCTGGCCCGGGAGTCGGCCCGCTACGGCGTCCGCGTCAACGCGGTGGCGCCCGGACCGATCGAGACGCCGCTGCTCAACGCCGCGCCGGCGCTGCTCGGCGAGATCGGCGCGCGCCTGAAGCAGGGGATGATCGACTCGACGGCCATGCGCCGCAGCGGCGAGCCCGAGGAGGTCGCCGCGGCGATCGCCTTCCTCGCGTCCGACGACGCGTCGTTCGTGACCGGCCAGACGCTCAACGTCAGCGGCGGCCTGTCGATGGCATGAGCGGCGCCGTGGAGCCCGGGCCTACCGCCGCCGCCTGAGCAGCGCCGCCGCCAGGCCGCCCAGGCCCACCGCCGCGACGCCCGCGGCGATCAGCCCGGGGCGGGAGCGCAGGCGGCGGTACTGCGACTCGACCTCGGGCCAGACCTGCTCGGTCAGCTCGGCAGCGGCCTCCGGCGTCGCCTCGTAGTCGGCGGCGGCGACCGGCGGTGAGAACGCGACCTGCACGCGGCGCGGCAGCGGGATCGGCCCCCAGAAGATCTTCTCGGTGCCCGTGATCGCCGCCGGGACGATCGGCGTCCCGGTTTCGAGCGCCAGCCGGGCTGCGCCGCGGCGCGGCTCGCCGAGCCCGTCGGGATCGCGGATCCGGGTCCCCTCGGGGAACAGCTCGAGCAGCCCGCCCTGCGCGAGGATCGTCCGGGCCGTCTCGAGCGCGGCGGCGTCGCTGCTGCCCCGGTCGACGGGGAACGCGCCGAGGCGCAGCAGCAGCGGCCCGTACCACGGTGCGAACAGCTCCTTCTTGGCCATGAAGCGCATATGCCGGGTGGTGGCGATCGCGGTGAAGAACGAGTCCCAGAAGCTCTTGTGGTTCGGGGTCACGATCGCCGCGCCCTGCGCCGGGATGTGCTCGGCGCCGCTGATGTGCAGCCGGAAGTAGAGGCGGAAGACCGGGGTGACCAGCAGCCGGACCAGCGCGTAGAACCAGCGCGAGACGCCGGTCTCGCGCGCGTAGCGGTGCGCCTCCTCGGCAGTCATCCCGGCAGACGCTAGCTCGACCGAAGGCCGCGCGTGCGAAACGGCTCGGGGCCTGCGGGTACATTCCATCCATGCCGGACCGCCCCGTCATCGGCCTGCCCACCGCCCTCGAGCAGGCCCAGTGGGCCGCCTGGGAGCTCGAGGCGGCGCTCCTGCCCTTCAACTACGCCCAGGCCGTCCAGCGCGCGGGCGGCCTCGCGCTGCTGATCGCCCCCGACCCGGCGTTCATCGCCGAGCCGGACCTCGTGCTCGACCTCCTCGACGGCCTCGTGCTCATCGGCGGCGCCGACCTCCATCCGGAGGTCTACGGCGCCGACCCCCATCCCGAGACCGCGCCGACCTCGCGCCTGCGCGACGACGTCGAACTCGCATTGGCTGCACGCGCAATCGAGCGCGACCTCCCGTTCCTCGGGATCTGCCGCGGGATGCAGGTGATGAACGTCGCGCAGGGGGGCACGCTGCGCCAGCACGTTCCGGACGCGGTCGGCCACGGCGATCACCGGCGCACCGTGGGCACGTTCGAGGGATCCGATCACGAGGTCCGTCTCGCCGAGGGGTCGCTCGCGGCGCGGGCCGCCGGGGAGGTCCTGCACCCGGTCAAGTCTCACCACCATCAGGCGATCGACGGCATCGGGGCCGGCTTCACGGTCACGGGCTGGGCCGTCATGGACGACCTGCCCGAGGCGATCGAGTCCCGCGAGCACCGCTACCTGCTCGGCGTGCAGTGGCACCCCGAGGCCGACGAGACGAGCCGCCTGATCGCGTCGGTCGTGAAGGAGGCGCGAGCGTGGCGGGCCGAGCGCGTCCGCCCGGTCGGCTGAAGCCGGCCCGCTCGCGCGCTCCGGACCGCCCGCGGGCGGTCCGCTACGGCAGCAGGCCCGTCTCGCGGAACCACGCCTCCGTGCGGCGCATGCCTTCGGGGAGGTCGATCTGCGGCGTCCAGCCGAGGCGCTCGCGCGCGAGCGCGTTCGGGTAGGCGGCCCGACGCGAGACGAAGGTCAGCGCCGAGCGCGACACCGTCGGCGGCGTGCCGGTCACGCGGGCGACGGCCTCCTGGGCGAGCAGCGCCGCCGTCAGAACCGGGCGCGGGAGCGTCGGGACCCGGTCACGCCCGAGCATCCTGGCGTAGTGCGAGAAGAACTCCATGGCGGAGACCGGGCGGCCGTCCCAGGCGGTGAACGCGACGCCCTCGGTGCCCGAGGTGGTGCCGGCGCGGACGATGCAGTCGACGAGGTCGTCGACGTAGACCGGCGTCATGATCCCCGCGCCGCCGCTCGGAAGCTGGAAGCGGCGGGCCTTCATCGCCTCGAGCGGCCGCACCGCCCACGGGATCGACCCGGGGCCGTAGACGTCGCCGGGGCGCACCACCGCGGCCCCCCGTGCGCGGGCCATGACGTCGCTGGTCCCCTTCGTGTCGATGTAAGGGTTGCCGCACGGCCGCGGCTCGGTCTCTTCGGGGATGTCGGTGCGGAACTCGTACCCCCACACGGCCACCGAGGAGATGTGGACGACCTTCGCGCCGGCGGCCTGCGCGGCGTCGAGCACGTTGCGCGTGCCGCCGACGTTCACGCGCACGAAGGCGGCCATCGGCCCCCAGTCGGTGACGAGGGCGGCGGTGTGCACCACCAGCGCAGCGTCGGCGAAGGCGGCGTGCAGGGAGGCGGGGTCGGTGACGTCGCCGGGCGCGAACGCGGCGCCCGCGGCGGCAACGGCCGCCTGGTCGGCGCCCGGCAGGTCGAGGCCGGTGACGTCGGCCCCGGCCGCGGCGAGACGCGCGCACACCCGCGAGCCGATGAAGCCCCCCGCGCCCGTCACGACCGCCCGCCTCCCGGAGAGATCCATGCCCCTACATATACTGGCCGCGCCTTGCGCGCGCCGTCGAGGGCCATCCGAGCCGCCGCCTGGGCCGTGATCGCCGTGGGCGTTGCGGCCCCGATCGTGCGACGGCGCGCGAAGCTCAAGCCGCCGGTCGTGGCGGCGATGGCGTGGTCGGCTCCCGTGGCGCTGTGCGTCGCCACTCGCCGGACGCCGGCGCGCGACATCGGCACCCTCGTCCTCCAGATGTGGGCCTACTTCGCGATGTACGAGATGCCCAACGACGATCCCGAGGCCTTGGAGGCCCGGGTCCGCGTCGCCTACCCGGTGAAGATCGACCGGGCGCTGGGCCTCGGCATCCCGCCCTCGTTGCGCCTCCAGCGGCGCCTCGCGCGGCCCGACGGCATCACCCGCGCCGACCAGATCCTGATCTGGACGCACTGGGTCTGGTTCGCGGTGCCGCACGGGACGGTCGCCTACCACCTGTGGCGCCACCGCGACCGCTTCCCGCGCGCGGCCGTGATGACCTACGCGGTCTTCGACCTCGGCGTGCTCGTCTACTGGATGCTCCCCACGGCGCCGCCCTGGTACGCGGCCCGCGAGGGGATCCTCGAGGACGCCCGCGCTCCCGAACTGCGGCGCATGATGCTCGAGCACGGCGAGCAGTTCTGGCGGACCAACTGGGATCGGCTCTACGGCCTGCTCGGCGGCAATCCGCTCGCCGCGATGCCCTCGCTGCACTTCGCCACCTCGGTGATGGCGGCGCACCTGCTGACCGATCTCGGGCCGGTCGAGGGCGCCATCGGGTGGACGTACGCGACCACGCTGGGGGTGGCCCTCGTCTACCTCGGCGAGCATTACGTCGTCGACCTGCTCGCCGGGCTGGCGCTGACGGAGGGGATCCGCGCGGCGGCGCCGCACGTCGCGCCGGCCCTGGAGGCCGTCTCGCGGGCGGTCGCCGCCCTGGAGGCGAGGGCCCACGCGCCATGACCGAGCCGGCCGGGCCCCGGGGGAGCGACGGCGCGACGCCGGACCGCGATCGCGCCAGCCCGCACGGGCCCGCCGATCCGGCGGATCACCCCGCGCCGGACGTCCCGGCCGATGACGCCGGTCTCGCCGGAGCGGGCCACGACGCGCCGGGCACGCTGGCGCCGCCGGCGACGGCCGAGGAGTTCCCGGCTCCGCCGGCGGGCCCGCCCGGCCCGCCGCGCTCGCCGCTCACGCTGGCCGAGGTCGGCGCGGGAGCCGAGGGCGAGGACGACGAGTCCGATGCCGACGAGGAGATGCCGCGGGTGCGCATCACGCGGCGCCACATGCTCGTCACCGGGCTGTTCGTCGTCTCGGCGGTGGCGTTCTTCTACTTCGTGCTCCCGCAGATCGCGGGGCTGCAGGACACGTGGGAGCGGATCAACGACGGCGACGGCTGGTGGCTGATCTGCGCCGGGCTCCTCGAACTCCTCTCGTTCGCCAGCTACGTCGTGCTCTTCCGGACGGTCTTCGTGCGCCCGGATACCCGCATCGACTGGCGCGCGAGCTACCAGATCACGATGGCCGGGGTCGTCGCCACCCGCCTGTTCGCCGCGGCAGGGGCAGGCGGCGTCGCGCTCACCGCGTGGGCGCTGCGGCGCTCGGGCATGCGCCGGCGTGTCGTCGCCACCCGGATGATCGCCTTCATTACGCTGCTCTATGCCGTCTACATGTTCTCGCTGGTGATCTTCGGCCTCGGCCTGGACTCGGGGATCCTCGCGGGTCCGGCGCCGTTCGGCCTGACGGTGCTGCCGGCTCTGCTCGGCGGCGCCGCGATCGCGGTCTTCGGCCTCATTGCGCTGGTCCCGAGCGACGTCGAGCGCCGGCTGGCCGTCTGGGCCAAGGGCGGCAGGCGGATGAAGCTGGCCCTGTGGGCGCGCCGTCTCGCCACCGTGCCGGCCTCCACGTCGGCCGGCGTGCGGACCGCGCTGGCGATCGTGCGCGACCGCGACCCCGGGGGCCTCGGCGCGATCGGCTGGTGGGCGTTCGACATGGCGACGCTGTGGGCGTGCTTCCACGCCTTCGGCGACCCGCCCCCGATCGGCGTGCTCGTGATGGGCTACTTCGTGGGGATGCTGGCCAACCTGCTGCCGATCCCCGGCGGCATCGGCGGCGTCGAGGGCGGGATGATCGGCGCCTTCATCGCCTTCGGGGTGCCGAGCGGACTCGCGGTCGTCGCCGTCCTGACCTATCGGGCCTTCTCGTTCTGGCTGCCCATGATCCCCGGCGCGATCGCCTACCTGCAGCTTCGCAAGACGGTCGCCCGCTGGGCCGAGGAGCGCCACGCTGCCGAGGACGCGGCGGCCGAGGCGCTCCCTGCCGAGTCCGCGGCGTCGGAGCCGCGCCGTAACGTGGGCCGCGGGGCGGCGACATCGTCTTGACCGCCTGGCTACTATACAAAGTGAAGTAAGAGACGAACCGAACCGGAGAGGACCATGGCAGACGTCGAGAACGTGATCATCGTGGGCAGCGGGCCGGCGGGCTACACCGCCGCGCTCTACACGTCGCGAGCCGACCTGCGTCCACTCGTGATCGAGGGCTTCATGTGGGGCGGGCTGCTCCAGCAGACGACCGACGTGGAGAACTACCCGGGGTTCCCGGCCGGGATCATGGGCCCGGAGCTCATGACGCACATGCGCGAGCAGGCCGAACGGTTCGGCACGCGCTTCGTCACCGATCAGGCGACCCGCCTGGACCTCGCGACCGAGCCGGGCGGCATCCACACCGTATGGGTGGGGGACGAGGCCCATCGCGCGCGCGCCGTGATCCTCGCGATGGGCGCCGAGCACAAGAAGCTGGGCGTGCCCGGCGAGGACGAGCTCTCGGGCCGCGGGGTCAGCTACTGCGCCACCTGCGACGCGGCGTTCTTCAAGGACCGCACCACGATCATCGTCGGCGGCGGCGACTCGGCGATGGAGGAGGCGATCTTCCTCGCGAAATTCGCGTCCTCGGTGACGATCGTCAACCGCCGGGACGAGTTCCGCGCTTCGCGGATCATGGTCGACCGCGCCCGGGCCGTCGAGAACATCGAGTTCCTCACTCCGTACGTGGTCGAGGAGTTCCTCGCCGGCGAGGGCGGGGCGCTCGACCGCGCCCGGCTGCGCCACGTGGAGTCCGGCGAGACGCGCGAGCTGGAGATGAACGGGGCGTTCATCGCGATCGGCCACGAGCCGCAGTCGGAGATCGCCTCCGGCCAGGTCGGCCTCGACGGCGACGGCTACGTGGAGGTCGCCGGGCGGTCGACCCGCACGAGCCGCCCCGGGGTCTTCGCGGCCGGCGACCTGGTCGACCACACCTACCGCCAGGCCGTCACCGCGGCCGGATCCGGCTGCCAGGCGGCGCTCGACGCGGAGTGGTACCTGCGCGACACGCCCGCGCTCCCGGCGCCCGCGGGCGTGCCTGCCGCCGACCTCGCCGCCCAGTAGCCGGCGCCCGCGGCGCGCTGGGCACCACGACCGCCGACAGCTGGACTCGAGGCTGCAGCGGTCCGCACGCCGCGTGCC
>CAZEKK010000114.1:1764-8269 GCA_964512905.1 uncultured Solirubrobacteraceae bacterium | reverse complement strand
CGGACGGCACCTTCGAACCGATCGACTGGGACACCGCGATCCGCGAGGTCGCCGACCGCCTCGGCGCGATCCGCGACGAGCACGGCGGCGCGTCGATCTTCTACTACGGCGGGGGCGGGCAGGGGAACCACCTCGGCGGCGCCCACGCTGCAGCCACCCGCGCGGCCTTCGGCGTGCGCTACTCGTCCAACGCGCTGGCGCAGGAGAAGACCGGCGAGTTCTGGGTCGACGGCCGCCTCTACGGCCGGTCGCGCTGCCACACGACGCCCGACTTCGAGCACGCCGAAGTCGCCGTGTTCGTCGGCAAGAACCCGTGGTACTCGCACGGCTTCCCGCGCACGCGCGTCGTGCTCAAGGAGATCGCCAGGGACCCGGGCCGTGCCCTCGTGGTCATCGATCCCCGGCGCACCCGGACCGCCCGGATGGCCGACCACCACCTCCAGGTCCGTCCCGGCACCGACGCGTTCTGCCTGAGCGCGCTGGCCGCCACGCTGGTGCAGGAGGGCCTGCTCGACGAGGCCTTCATGGCTGAGCACGTCCGCGATGCCGGCCCGGTGCTCGCACACCTCGAGGCGGTCGACGTCGACGACTCCAGCCGCCGCGCCGGCCTGGACCCGGCGGAGGTCCGGCACGTGGCCCGGCGCCTGGCCGCGGCCCGCAGCGTCTCGGTCCTCGAAGACCTCGGAATTCAGCAGGCGCCCCACTCCACGCTGAACAGCTACCTCGAGAAGCTGCTCGTGATCCTCACCGGCAACCTCGGCGTCGAGGGCGGAATGAACATCCACAGCGGCATCGCCCGCCTCGGCGGCGACCACCCTCGCGACGAGCGCACGCCCGTCACGGGCGCGCGGATCATCACCGGGCTGATCCCCGGCAACGCGATCCCGGACGAGATCCTCACCGACGACCCCGGCCGCCTGCGGGCGATGATCGTCGAAAGCTCCAACCCGGCCCACTCGCTCGCGGACTCGCCGCGGATGCGCGAGGCGCTGGGACGCCTCGACTGCCTCGTGGTCATGGACATCGCGATGACCGAGACCGCGCGCCTGGCCGACTACGTCCTGCCCTCCCCCAGCCAGTACGAGAAGTGGGAGGCGACGTTCTTCAACCTGGAGTTCCCCGAGAACACGTTCCAGCTGCGCCGCCCGGTCCTCGGCCCGCCGCCCGGCAGCGACCTGCTGGTGGAGGCCGAGATCCACGCCCGCCTCGTGGCCGCCGCGGGGGCGCTGGACGGCGTGGACCTCGACGGGCTGCGGGCGGCGGCAGCGCGCGACCGCAGCGAGTACGCGCTCGCCCTCTTCGGCCTGATCGGCGAGCGCCCGGAGCTGCGTCCGTTCCTGCCGGTCATCGCCTACGAGACGCTCGGCCGCGCCCTGCCGGACGGCGCCGCGGCGGCGGCGGTCCTGTGGCTGCAGTGCCAGGGCCTGGCCCAGCTCATGCCGGAGTCGCTGCGCCGGGCCGGGCACGCCGGCGAGGGCATCGACCTCGGCGATGCCCTCTTCGACGCGATCCTGCGCGAGCCCGCCGGCGTCGTCTTCACCGTCGACCCCTACGAGGAGACCTACGCGCGAATCGCCAACCCCGACAAGCGCATCACGCTCGCGATCCCCGAACTGCTCGCCGAACTCGACGGACTCGCCGCGGAGGACGCGCAGGCCGACCCCGACTTCCCGTTCGTCCTGTCGGCCGGCGAGCGCCGGGCCCACACCGCGAACACGATCTACCGCGATCCGGCGTGGCGCAAGTCCGACCCGGACGGCGCCCTGCGAATGCACCCAGACGACGCCGACCGCCTCGGCCTCGCCGACGGCGGCCGCGCCCGGGTCACCACCGCGCGGGGCAGCGCCGAAGCGGTCGTCGAGGTCACCGACATCATGCAGCCCGGCTACGTGAGCCTTCCGAACGGCTACGGGCTCGCGCCGCCCGGCGTGGCCGCCGGCGATCCGATGCGCGGCGTGCCGCCCAACGAGCTGACCTCGGGCGCCGACCGCGACTGGCTCGCCGGGACGCCGCACCACAAGCACGTGCCGGCGCGGATCGAGGCCGCGGCCTCGTAGACGCGGGCCGTTCCCGCCGCCAGCCGCCGGCGCCACGCGTCAGCCGAGCCCGCTGACGAGGTCGGCGACCGAGTCGCCGAGCGGGTAGGCTCGAGCCGAGGAAATCGCATGGCAGACGACGACAGCAGCGGCGGGGCGGGCCTTCCCGGGCCGCTCGATGCGCTCGGTGCGCTCGCCGGATTCGGCGTGCGGACCACCGGCGCGGTGGTCAAGCCCGTCGCCGACGTGGCCCGCGACGTGGAGCGCCGTGCCCGCACGGCGGCGATCGACGCCGGCGCCGCCGTCGCGCTGGCAACGCTCGATGCGCTCCTGTCCTCGCCCTACCTGGACGAGGCCATCGAGCGGATCGCCCGCAGCGCCGCGCTCGAGCGCGCGGTGACCACCGTCCTGAGCGGCCCGCTCGTCGACGCGGTCGCCCGCGACGTCGCCCGCCACGCCGTCATCGAACGCGTGGCGAACGGCCTGCTCGAGGCCCGCGCCTTCGACGACGTCCTCGAGGGCGATGCGGTCGAGCGGCTCCTGACGCAGATCGAGGACGCGGGCGTGCCCCAGCGCGTCGCGGAGCGGATCCTCACCGACGGCGTCGCCGAGCAGATCGCCGTGCGCGTGCTCCACGGCCCCGAGCTCGAACGCATCGTCGACGCCGCCGTCGAGAGCGAGCAGGTGCAGCGTGCGGTCGGCCGCGCCCTCGAGAGCGAGGGCGCCGAGACGCTCGTCGGCAGCGCGGTGGAAAGCCCGGGCATGGAGCGGCTCGTCAGCCGCGCCGTGGACAGCCCGGGCATGGAGCGGCTCGTCAGCCGCGCGGTGGACAGCGAGGGCACCGAGCGCCTCGTCACCCGCATCATCGAGAGCCGCCTCCTCGACGAGGCGGTGACGCGGCTGCTCGAAAGCGAGGAGCTGTGGCTGCTCGTCGAGGAGATCGCCCACAGCCCCGCGGTCAGCGACGCGATCACCCAGCAGAGCCTCGGCTTCGCCGATCAGGTCGGCGACCAGGTGCGGGAGCGCTCGCGCAACCTCGACGCGCTGGCCGAACGTGTCGCCCGCCGGGTGACCCGGCGCCGCCGCCAGGCCGGCGCCGAGGGCAACGGCGCCGAGCCGCGCACCGTCGAAGAGGCGCAGACGCCCGACCGCGAGGATCCGGTGTCGTGACCGGTTCGAACCCGGATCCGGCGGCGCCCGGATCGAGTCGACACCCTGCGGCGCCAGGTTCGGGCGCAGATCGTGCAGCGCCCGGATCGAGCGCGGCCGCAACCGACCCGGCTGCGCCGCCGGCGAGCAACGGCGCCGAGCCCACCGACGACCAGGCGACCCGCATCGCCGTCGCCGCCGCCCGCGCCCAGGCCGCCGCGCGCCGGCGGCTGCGCGGCCCCGAACCCGACGAGGGCGCGCCGCTTGCCTACGTCGGGCTCATCACGCGGATCATCGCCTTCACCGTCGACGCGGCGATCGTGCTGGCCGTCGCCGGCCTCGTCTGGGTCTCGGCCGTGCTCACGATCAACCTCCTGAACCTCGGATCGGACTCGAAGGCGATCATCGTGGGTGCGCTCGGCTTCGCGTTCATCCTCTGGTCGGCGGGCTACTTCGTCACGTTCTGGGCGACGACCGGCCAGACGCCGGGCAGCCGCCTGCTGCAGATCCGCGTCGTCCGCCTCCCCGGACTCGAACATGGAATGCCGCCGCGCCGGGCGATCCTGCGCCTCGTGGTCTTCGAACTCGCGGCGATCCCGCTCGGGGCCGGAATCTGGGGGCCGATCCTCCTCACCAACCGCCGCCAGGGCCTGCACGACGTCGTAGCCCGGACGGTCGTGATCGAGGCGCCGGTGCTGTCGGACGCCGACCGGCGGCGCATCGCCGCCGAGCAGGCCGGTGTGCCGCCGCCGCCGTGACCAAGGCCGCGGCCGAGACTGCATGCGACACATGTTGATTTGTGTCGCATGATCCGTTACGGTGTCGTCGCTCGCGTCCCCGACCCCACCGCCCGCCCATGACGCCCACCGCCGCCCCGACCGACCTCGCCAGCCTCGACGTCTCCAACCTCGACCTCTGGAAGGACGGCCCGCCGCACGAGATCTTCGAGCGCCTCCGGGACGAAGCGCCGCTGCACTGGAGCCCGCTCGGCGACTTCGAGCACGAGGCCGGGTTCTGGTCGGTCGTCCGCTTCGAGGACATCGCCGCCGTCGGGCGTGACCACGAGACCTTCTCCTCCAAGCGCAGCATCATCCTCGTCGACAAGCTGTCCTGGGATCCCGAGGTCCCCGACCCCATGGACCTCGCCCAGAACATGATGATCACGACGGACCCGCCGCGCCACGACCGCATGAAGGCGCTGGTCCAGCGGGCCTTCACGCCGCGGCGTGCGCTCGAGCACACCGAGCGGATGCGCGAGATCATCAACCTCGTCTACGACCGCGCGCTCGCGGCCCATCCCGACGGCCGGATCGACCTCGTCCAGGACGTCGGCCAGCACGTCCCCGCGATGGTGATCGGCGACATGCTGGGCGCCCCGCGCGAGGACGCCGAGCGCCTCGTGGACTGGACGAACCGCACGACGGCCTTCGAGGACCCGCGCCTCGTGCCCGACCTCAGCGAGGTGCTGCGCGCCCTCGAGGAGTTCGTCCCCTACCTGAACGGCATGATCGAGCAGCGCCGCGCGCATCCGACCGACGACCTCACGACCGCGTTCATCGAGGCCGAGATCGACGGGGACCACCTCAGCCACGAGGAGATCCTCATGTTCTTCTTCCTCCTCATGGTCGCCGGCAACGACTCGACCCGGGCGGTCTTCACATCCGGCATGAAGAGCCTGATGGAGGACGAGGAGCAGATGCACCTCGTCCGGTCCGGAGCGGTGCCGCTGGAACAGGTCGTCGAGGAGTTCGTCCGCTACCACCCGGCCTTCGCGTACATGCGCCGGACCGCGACCCGCGACGCCGAGGTGGCCGGCCAGGAGGTCAAGGCCGGCGACAAGCTGGCGCTCTGGTACGTGTCCGGCAACCGCGACGCGTCGGTGTTCGACGACCCGCACCGGTTCGACGTGCGCCGCGACCCCAACCCCCACCAGGGCTTCGGCGGCGGCGGCCGGCACTTCTGCCTCGGCGCCGGCCTCGCGCGCCTCGAGCTGAAGCTCTGGATCGAGGAGACGCTGCAGCGGTTCCCGGACCTCGAGCTGACCGGCGAGTCCGACCGCCTCGCCTCGACCTTCCTGAACCAGTACCGGTCGATCCCCGTCGCGCTGAACGGCTGACCGCGGCGCGGCTCAGCGCGACCGGGGCAGGCCGTCGTCGGCCTGGGCGAGCACGGCCCGTCCCAGGTCGACGTAGCGGCGGCTGTCCGGATCGCGCCCGGCGGCGATCGCTGCCCAGTGCAGCGCGATCGCCGTCGAAACCAGCAGCCGCACGGCGGGCTCGAGGCGCGTCAGCTCCGCCGGCGGCCGCGAGCGGGCCAGCTCCTCGCGGACGGCCTCGACGACCTGGCGCTGCACCGGGCCGTCCTCGTCGAGGATGAGCCGCAGCGTCAGGCCGGGCTCGCGCGCCGCGGTCAGCCGCAGCGGTTCGTAGGCCGCCGACCGATCGGCCAGCCGCCGCACGAAGTCGAATGCCCGCTCGTCCCCGCGGCCGCGGGCGTCGTGGCGCGCTTGCGCGATGAACCCCGTCGCCAGCCGGTCGAAGACCGCCGTGACGAGCTGATCGCGAGTCCCGAACCAGCGGTGGACCGTCGCCCGCGACACCCCGAGCCGGCGGGCAACCCGCTGCACGTCGACGGGCTCGCCTTCGTCGAGCAGCGCGCAGCCCGCCGTGACCGCGTCGGTAGGCGCCGGTCGCGGCGCCGGGGCCGCGCGGGCAGCGGCGCGCGGAGTCATGCGAGCGCCGCTTCGGAGCGCGGCGCCGCGGCGGCGATCTCAGCGGCGCGGGTCATCCCCGGACTGTAGAAGGCAGTCGCCGCGGACCGCGCCACGGCCTCCATCGCGCACGTTCTCAGGGCGACGCGCCGTCGGCCTGCGCCGCCGCGGCGTTGCGCGCGCCTGCACCGCGGCGGACCGCTGCTGCCGCACGGCGCCGTCCCCGGCGACCGCCGCGGCCTCGGGCCGCCTCGTTTCGCCCGGCGCGATCGCCCGCGCGGATGCCGCGATCGCGGCACACCGGCGGCGGGCGTTCGCGCCGGGTGCCGGCCTCAGTCGCCCGACTCGTACTTGAACGAGATCGCGAGGCGGATGCGGAACGACGTCACGCCACCGTCCTCGATCGTCACGTCCTGGCGCAGCACCTCGGCGACCCGCAGGTCGCGGACGGACTTGCCGGCGGTCTGGACGGCCGAACGGGCCGCCGCCTCCCACGACTCGGTGCTCACGCCGATCACCTCGGTGACCCGGTAGACGCTGTCAGCCATTGCCGTGCTCCTCTCGGTCGTTTGAGCCGACTCTCGCAGCCGCGCAGGTCGGGCGCAAGGGC
>CAZEKK010000114.1:0-1664 GCA_964512905.1 uncultured Solirubrobacteraceae bacterium | reverse complement strand
GGCGCTTGCGCGCAAGCCCGCGGACGCCTACCGTGCTTCGCGGTGGCGGCACGGCGCGTGATCCGCGGTGCGGGGATCGTCCTCACGGGCGCGCTGGCGTGCGCCGGGCCCGCCGCCGCGGCGCCGAACGTGATCCGGACCGGCGGCCCGAGCAGCCCCGGCGACCCGAAGGTCGCCGTCGTCGCGGGCGCCGCGCCGCTCGCGGGCCGGTCGTTCGCCGTGGTGGCCGCCTCCGGTCGCACGGTGCTGCGCGGACGGCTGCGCCGGGCGCCCGGCACGTCGGCGCCGTGGCGGTTCGCAGCCACCGCCGACCTCAGCGCGGTGCGTGCGCCGGGCCGCTACCGGGTGCGAGCCGCGGGCCTCACGTCGCGCCCCTGGACGGTCTCGGCCCGCGCGCGCTCGACCCTCGTGCGCCGGATGCTGCGCCTGTTCGCCGTCCAGAGCGACGGCCGTGAGCCCAACCCCGTCTTCGCGCCCGCCCACTTGAACGACGCGACGGTCAAGGGCGGGGCGCTCGACGGGAAGCGCGTCGACCTGACCGGCGGATGGCGCGACGCCGGCGACATGCTCAAGTTCGCGCAGACGACCGCCTTCTCCGTGTCGCTCCTGCACCTCGCCGCGCGCCTCGATCCGCCCGATGCCGGCGCCCTGCGAGCGGCCAGCGACGTCGGGATCCGGTTCCTGCGCAAGGCGCACCCCGCTGCCGGTGTCTTCATCGAGATCGTCGGCGACGAGCGCGACCACGTCGGCTTCCGCGACCCCGCCGACGACGACGCCAACACGCAGCCCGGCGTCGGCGTGCGCTTCGCCTATCCGACGACGAGCGCGAACGTCCTTGGCTCGGTCGCCGGCGCGCTCGCCCTGGCCGCCGCCCGCAGCGCCGGCGCCGAGCGCGCCCAGCTGATCGCCGCCGCACGCGAGTGGTACGCCGCGGGCAAGGCCTCCGACGCGCTCGTCCCGATCCAAGACCCGAACATCTCGGACTTCTACCCGGACAACATCTTCACCGACGACATGGCCTTCGCCGCCCTGCAGTTGCACCGGGCCACCGGGGATCCGGTCCTCCTGACCGAGGCCCTCGCCTACTTCGCCCGCGGCGACGACGACCGGCAGTTCTTCTCCGGCACGGTCGTCGGCGCGATCGGCCCGATCGTCGCGGCCGACCTGTGCGGCCTGCTCGGCGCACCCCCGCCCAGCGACGCGGCGCGCCAGGCCGGCTGCGCGGGCGTGCGCAAGGTCGTCGGCGCCGGTCGCGACCGGGCGCGGGAGTCGGCCTTCGGCACGCCCGGCATCGTGACCTTCGGCTGGGCCACCGACAACGGCGGCGCCGGCGCGATCGCCGCCGCGGCGGGCGCCGGCCGCGTGGTGGCGGATGGGCGGGCGATCGGCGCCGGCGCGCGCGACTACCTCCTCGGCCGCAACCCCTGGGGCGCGAGCTTCCTCGTCGGTCCGGGCGCGAGCGACGCGAAGAGCCCGCACAGCCCCGTCTACCTGAAGGGACCGCCGGCGCGGCTGATGAACGGCGCGGTGGTCGGCGGGATCGCCCGCGCCTCGGACTTCGCGGGCGCCGGCCTCAAGCTCACCCTGCGGCGGTTCACGACGTTCAACTCGGCCTTCGCCCAGTACGAGGACCGCCGCGACAACTACGTGACGTCCGAGGTCGG
>CAZEKK010000113.1:0-8374 GCA_964512905.1 uncultured Solirubrobacteraceae bacterium | reverse complement strand
AGCAGCAGCTCCGCCTGCGCGCAGTTCGCGCTGCCGGGGGCCGTCGAGCGGCTGCGGTCCCAGCGGGAGGACGACGGCGCGGCGCCGCTCGTCCTGGCCGCCACGGACCCCGCCCAGCCTTACGGCGCCGTGCTCCCGTGGCCGCGCCGCCCCGGCGATGAGGCCAGTCGCCGGCCCGCCCGAGCCGCCGGCGCCCACGTCGTGCTCGCCGGCGGCGATCCGGTCCTCTACGTCGAGCGCGGTGGCCGCGGGCTGCAGGTGCTCGCCGGCCCCGACGACGACCGGATCCGACCGGCCTTGGACGCGCTCGCCGGCCACATCCGCGGCGGACGCCTCAAGAAGCTCTCGCTCGAGAAGGTCGACGGCGAGCCGGTCATCGGCTCGGCCCTGGAGCCCGCGCTGATCGAGGCCGGCTTCCGCCCCGGCCCGCGCAAGCTGGTGCTCAGCGCGTAGCCTGCGCCACGTCATGCTCGTGCTGTCCAGCACCTACACCGTCCCGCTGGCCGAGGTCGAGCCGCACCGCGCGGCGCACTTGGACTGGCTGCGCGCGCAGGCCGCGTCGGGCACCGTCCTCGCCTTCGGTCGCAAGGATCCGCCGACGGGCGCAGTCATCCTCGTCGCCCGCCTGACCCCCGCGCAGGCGCGCGACTTGATCGCCACGGATCCGTATGTCCTTGCCGGGGTGGCCGAGTACGAGATCACCGAGTTCACACCGGTGTTCGCTGCGCCCGGACTCGAAGCGTTCACGGCGTAACGCGGGCGCCGCCCGTACCCTTCGGGCCATGCCCGAGGGCGACACGATCCGCTACGCCGCGAGCCGCATCCGCCCGGTGCTCGAAGGCGCCGTGCCCGAGGAGATCGTCACGCCGCAGCGCCGCCACGCGCTGGACCGCTGGCCCGAGCGGCTGGCCGGGCGGGCAATCCGCGCCGTTGATGCCCACGGCAAGCACCTGTTCCTGCGCTTCGACGGCGGCCTGACGCTTCACTCGCACCTGCGCATGTCCGGCGCGTGGGCCGTGCACGAGCGTGGCCGCCCCTGGCGACGCTCACCCCGGCGCGCCTGGCTGATCCTGCGCACGCCGACGCACGAGGTCGTCGAGTTCGACGGCCCGGTCCTCGAGCTGATGACCGAGTCCCGAACCCGCTTCGACCAACGCCTCGCGGGCCTCGGGCCCGACGTGCTCGCCGAGCCGGCGTTCGATGCCGACCGGTTCCTGCGCCGCCTGCGCGAGGACGATCCCGGCCGCCCGTTCGGGGACGCGCTGCTCGACCAGCGGACGGTCGCGGGCCTCGGCAACATCTGGCGCGCCGAGGCCTGCTGGGCGGCGCGGATCGACCCGCGCCGCCCGGCCCGGCGCGTCACCGACGACGAGGCGCTCGCCGCGATCGACGGGGTGCGCCCGCAAATGCAGGCGTCGGCGCGCGACGGCAGCGGGGCCCGACGCGACAACGTCTACGGGCGCGCCGGCCTTCCCTGCCCGCGTTGCGCCACGCGGATCCGCGCCGCCGGACTGGGCGACGACAACCGACGGGCGTACTGGTGCCCCGGATGCCAGCGGTAGCACCCGAGCCAGAACCGCGCTCGCTGCGCCGAGTCGGCCACAAGGGCGCCGACCACATCGCCCCCGGCAACACGCTCGCGAGCTTCGACGCCGCCCTGGCGCACGGCTGCCACATGATCGAGTTCGACATCCTGCCCCAGGAGTACCGCGGGGACTATGCGACGACGCCCTTGATCCTCGCCCACGACTACGGCGCGGCAAAGGCCGGAACGCCCCCGACGCTCGACGAGGGGCTCGCCCACTTCGCCCAGGACGCCTTTGCGACGGTCGACCTCGACGTCGACCTCAAACTCCCGGGCTACGAGGCCCGCGTCGTCGCGGCGCTGCGCGAGCACGGCCTCGTCGAGCGCGCGCTCGTCTCGAGCCAGTACCTCGAGAGCCTCGCCGCGATCCGCCGCATCGAGCCGGCGCTGCGGCTCGGCTGGAGCGTCCCGAAGGCGTCGAAGGACTACTTCGCCAGCCCACTCACTCGGCTGCCCGCCGCGGTGGCGATGTTTGCGTTCCGGGCGGCGCTGCCCACCCTCGCGCGGCGGTCGATCCGGGCGGGCCGGTCCGATGCGCTCATGTCGCACTGGCGGCTCGTCACGCCGCGGCTCGTCGACGCGATCGGCCGCGCCGGAGGCGAGCTGTACGTGTGGACGGTCGACGACGCCGACATGATCCGCCGGCTCGAGCGGATGGGCGTGACCGGGGTCATCAGCAACGACCCGCGCCTCTTCGACGCCGTGCCGGCCTGAGGATCTGCCTCGCGACGTTCCGCGCCCTCCGGGGCCGGGGGCGCCTCGCCGGATCGACCGGTCAGGCCGCGCGAAAGAACGTGGGGGGCGGCGGGAGCCCGGCGGACGCGGCGGCCCCGGCCGCCGGCCCGGCGTGCCCGCGCTCGGACGGTGGCGGCTCGCCGAGCAGCTCGAAGCGGGACGCCGCGACGGTGCGCCGCAGCGCGCGCGGGTCGTCGCTCTCGAGCGCAGTGAAGATCGCGGCCAGGGCCCGCGAGTAGGCATCCCGTTCGGTGCAGACGCCGATGAACTGCGCCGCCGGGTAGAACGCGCGGCCGTCGTCGTGCGCCGGCGTCGCGGTCGCGGCAGACAACTCGCGTTGCCGCTCGAGGACCTGGCGCAGGCGGGCAGTGGCGTCATCCAGCGCCGCCCCCGCGGCATGCCGGCGGGAGCGCCCGGCACCGGCGTGGCGGTGGCGCAGGTTCACCATGGCGCTCCGCTCGCGGTCGTGATCGTCCGTGATCCCGATGAGGCCATGCCGGCACGGTAGGAGCCGCGGACCGCCGCGGCGAGCCCGCTGGACGGACGACCGGCCGGTGCCGGGCACTCCCGCCGTCCGCCATCCCCCGCGGCAATCCGCGTGATGGATCTCCCGGAGCGCCGTAGTACCCGCATGAGCGAGGCTCTCACGATGGCCCTCCCCGCCCGCCGCACCGCGGCGGCCTTCGACGTCGAAGCGCTCTACCGCGAGTGCCGGGACGACGTGTACGCCTACGTCGCCACGCTGCTGCGCGACGCGGCGGCCGCCGAGGACGCAACCGCGGCGGCCTTCGAGCGCGCGTTCCGCAAGCGCGGCACCTACCGCCCGCGGCGGGGCACGCCGCGGGCGTGGCTGTTCGGCATCGCGCGCAACGCCGCGCTGGACGAACTGCGCCGCCGCCGGCGCACGGCATCGCTGGCTGCCGATCCACACGACGCCGCCGGCCTGGCCGTGCCCGATGCCGCCGACGACGCCGCGCGGCGGGCGACCGTGCGGGCCGCCATGGCGGCGCTCGACGCCCGCGACCGCGAACTCGTCGCGCTGAAGTTCTACGCCGGACTGTCGAACGCCGAACTCGCCCGCGTGCTCGGCATCAGCGAGGCCAACGCGGGCACCCGCCTGCACCGAGCCGTCACCCGCCTCAGGGAGGCCTGCCATGCGACGCCGTAGCCCCGACCCGGACCTTCGCGGCGACCTCGACGAGCTCGAGGCCGCGCTCGCCGGCACGCCGGACGCCGATCCGGAGCTGACCGCGCTCGTGGCCGACGCCCGCGCGGCCCGCCCGCAGCCGCCGCCCGCCTTCACAGCCGCGCTCGACGAGCGGGCCGCCCACGGATTCGTCTCGCCGTCGGCCACGTCCGCGGCTGCGGGCGCGGACGGCGGACGCCCCGGTGCCGGCGGGGCGCCGGTCCCGCCGCCCCGCTCCGGCGGCCGACGGTGGCGCCTCACCGCGCCCGTGGTGGGCGTCGCCGCCGCGTCGCTGCTCGCGCTCGCAGTCGGCGTTGCGGTGATCCGCGGCGGCGGGAACGACGCGACCGCGCCGGCGCCCCGCTCCGCCGACGCCGAAGGCGGCGCCCGGCCAGCCGAGCGCGCCGCCGGCGCGGCCCCCGACGCCGCAGCGCCGAACGTCGCCGCGCCCGGGCCGGGCCCCGCCGACACCGCGCCGCAGGAGCGAACGCGACGCGTGGAGCGCCGGGCGACGCTGGCGCTCGGCGTCCCGCGCAACGAGATCGGCGACGTCGCCGCCGACGTCCTGCGCGTCACGAACGCCGCCGGCGGCATCGTCGCGAGTTCGAGCGTCGCCGACGGCACCGACGGAGATGCCGGCGCCTCGTTCGACCTGCGGATCCCCTCGTCGCGGCTCGAGCCCACGCTCGCCCGCCTCTCAGAGCTCGGAACGGTCCAGACGCGCACCCAGTCCAGCCTCGACATCACCTCGGCCTTCGTCGCGCCGCGCGAGCGCCTGCAGGACGCGCGCGCCGAGCGCGCTGCGCTGCTCCGCGCCCTCGCGAAGGCCGACACCCCCAACGAGACCGCGAGCATCCGCGCTCGCCTGCGTGTGGCCAGCCAGGAGATTGCGACGGCGCGCGCCGACCTGCGGCGGCTTGCGCAGCGGACGAACTTCAGCGCCGTCAGCGTGACGCTCGAGCCCCGAGACGCCGGCGCCGCTGCGCCGGGACCCTGGACGCCGGGCGACGCCCTCGACGACGCCGCGCGCATCCTGCGCACCGCCGGCGCGGCCGTGCTGCTGGCCGTCGTGCTGGGGCTGCCCGTCGCGGTCGTCGCGGGCCTCGGCTGGATCGGCGCCCGGGCGGTCCGCCGGCGCCGGCGCGACCGCGCCCTCGCCGCCTGACGCCCTGGGGCGGCATGGCTGCCCGTGGGGGGACGGCCCCGGCGTGCGGCCCGGGGTCGGGCGGGCGCGCCACGCGAGTCCGTCCCGGGCCGGACCACCGGTAGGCTCGCGTGATGGCGCAGCAGCTCACCGCGGCGCAGGCGGCCGCCCTGGTCCGCCCGGTCGACACCATCGGCATCCCGCTCGGCCCCGGCCAGCCGCCGGCCTTCCTCGCCGCGCTGGGCGAGCGCGACGACTGGGAGGAGCTCCACGTCGTCGGCGCCCTGCTCGTCGTCGGGACCGAGCTCTTCACCCGCCCCGGCGTCCACTACCTCTCCGGGTTCTTCGGCCCGTTCGAGCGCGCGCTGCGGGACGCCGGCGCGAACATCGGCATGGCGCCTGCCGATTTCCGGCGCCTGGAGCCCCTCATCCAGGCGGCCGCCCCGCGGGTGATGGCCACGGCCGCAGCGGCGCCGGACGCCGGCGGCTGGTGCAGCCTCTCGCTGCACGCCGGCGGGACGATTCCGGAACTGCGTCGCGCCGCCGCCGACCCCGACCGGCTGCTCGTCGTCGAGGCCTCGGAGCGGTTCCCGCGCACGCGCGGGCTGCCGCCCGAGCACCCCCACGCGCTGCACGTCGACGAGATCGACGTTCTCGTCCAGGGCGACATCGGGCCGCTGCCCCTGCCGGAGATCCCGGCCGGCCCCGTCGACGAGGCGATTGCGCGCCATGCAATTGGATACATCCGCGACGGCGCGACCCTTCAGACGGGGATCGGCGCCATCCCCTCCGCGATCGCCGCCCGCCTCGCGGATGGGGACGGCGGGGACTACGGCGTTCACGGGGAGATGTTCACCGACGGCCTCATGCGCCTCCACGAGGAGGGCAAGATCACGAACCGCAAGGGGCAGTTCGACGGCGTCTCGATCGCCACCTTCGCGATGGGCAGCCAGCGCCTCTACGATTGGCTCGACGGCGGCGACGAGGTCGCGTTCCTCCCGGTCGACGTCGTCAACTCGCCCGAGGCGATCGCCCGCAACCGCGCGATGGTGACGATCAACGGCGCCCTGGCCATCGACGTCCACGGCCAGGTCGTGTCCGACACGATCGCCGGCCGCCAGTACTCGGGCATCGGCGGCGCGGAGGACTTCGCGTCCGGGCCGGGCCTGACGCTCGAGGCCCGCTCGCTCCTGTGCCTGCCGGCCACCGCCTCGGTCGGCGAGCAGCGCGTGTCGCGGATCGTGCCGTGGTTCGGGCCCGGCGCCGTCATCACCGTCCCGCGCCACCAAGTCGACGTGGTGATCACCGAGTTCGGCGCCGCGGAACTCGAGGCCAAGACCGTGCACCAGCGCGGCCTCGCGCTGGCCGAGATCGCGCATCCGGACTTCCGCGACGGACTGCGGGAGGCCGCCGAGCGGGCGTCGCGCGGCAACTCGCCGGCGATCGACGCCGTGTGATACTCAGCGCCATGGCCGTGAGCACCGAGGAGACCGCCGCGCTGCTCGCCCGCGTGCCCGTGTTCGCCACGCTCGAGGCGCCCCACCTCGGCGAGGTCGCCGCCGTCGCGGTGCCGCGCAGCTTCGAGAAGGGGACCGTGGTCTTCCGCGAGGGCGACGAGAGCGACACGTGCTACGTCGTGCGCTCCGGCCACGCCCGGGCGATCCGCGACCACCCGGACGGCCGTTCGATCACGCTCGCGACGTTCGGGCCCGGGAACTTCTTCGGCGAGCTGGCCATGTTCGACGACGAGCGCCGCTCGGCCACGGTCGAGGCGGTCGACGACATCGAGACGGTCGCGATCCTGGGTTCGGACATGCGCCGGCTCCTGCGCGAGCACCCGGAGATCTCGGCGCAACTCGTGATCGCCCTCGGGCGCCGCCTGCGCGAGGCCAACGAACGCCTCGCCCGCCAGTCGTTCCAGACGGTGCAGAGCCGTGTGGCGGGCACGCTGGCCGAGCTCGCCGGCCAGGCCCGCGCGGAGGCCGGCGGCGGCGGCCGCGACGTCGTCGTGACGACCACGCAGGCGGCGATCGCCCAGCTCGCGGGATCCTCGCGGGAGTCGGCCAGCCGCTTCCTGGCCGTGCTGGAACGCGCCGGGATCATCACGCAGGGGCGCGGCCGCATCACCGTGCACGACGTCGACGCCTTGGGGAACTACGTCTTCTGAGCGACGGACCCGCCCCCACCGAGATGTCCGCCGGCGGCGTGGTCGTGCGTGGCACCGAGGTCGCGGTCATCGTCCCGCGCAAGCGGGCCGCAGGCGGGCACGTCGTGCTGGGGCTTCCCAAGGGCCACCCCGACGACGGGGAGACGCTCGAACAGGCGGCAGCGCGGGAGGTGCGCGAGGAGGCCGGCGTCGAGGGCGAGATCGTCGCGCGGCTCGGAGACGTCCGCTACTGGTACATGCGCCGCTCGGGGCGCCGGGTCCTCAAGGTCGTGACGTTCTTCCTGTTCGCCTACCGCTCCGGGGACGTCGCCGACCACGACGACGAGGTGCTCGAGGCGCGCTGGATGCCGCTCGAGGAGGCGCACACAGCGCTCTCCTACCCGGGAGAGCGCGAGATGGTCGGGCGCGCGCTGTCGCTGCTGGCCGCCGACCGGTAGGCTCCGTCGGCCGTGCAGGTGCTCAACTTCTACTCGGCGATCTTCGCCGACCAGCTCCGCAAGGGCCGCAAGACGGCCACGATCCGGCTGGGCGACAAGTCCCACAAGTACCGCAAGAACCAGCTCGTGCTCGTCACGATCGGCTACCAGCACTCGCCGCGCGAGCGCATCTTCGAGGCGGTCATCGACCAGGTCGAGGTGAAGCGGATCAAGGACCTCTCGCCCCGCGACATCGAGCACGACAACCCCGAGTTCCGCCGCACCGAGGAGATGGTCCACTTCCTCGAGCAGATCTACGGACGCACGGTCGGCCTCGAGGACACGGTGACGGTCGTGCGCTTCTCGCAGATCGTCGACCCGTCGCAGACCGAGATCCGCGACCGCATGCGCGGGCGCGGCGGCACCCAGAACTAGCGCCGGCCGCCGGCTGCTTCCCGGGAACGTGGACGTCGCGGCGAGCGCCGATTCCGCGATCCGGATCGACGGGCTGCGGGTCGACCGCGGCGGCCGGCCGGTGCTCCACGGGCTGACCCTCGACATCCCGGCGGGGGCGGTGACCGGCCTCCTCGGCCCCAGCGGCTGCGGGAAGACGACCCTGATGCGGTCGATCGTCGGTCTGCAGGTGGTCGCCGGCGGCGCGGTCGAGGTGCTCGGCCGCCCCGCGGGCACCCCGGCGCTCCGCCGCCATGTCGGGTACGTCACCCAGGCGCCCTCGGTGTACGGCGACCTCTCGATCGCGGAGAACCTGCGCTACTTCGCCCGCATCGCCGGCGTGGACGCGCAGCGGATCGCCGAAGTCGTGGAGACCGTCGGGCTTGCGGGCGCCGAGGCCCAGGTCGTCCGGACGCTGTCGGGCGGTGAGCGAGCCCGCGTGTCGCTCGCGACCGCGCTGCTGGGCCGCCCGTCCGTGCTCGTCCTCGACGAGCCGACGGTCGGCCTCGATCCGGTGCTGCGCGCCGACCTGTGGGCGTCGTTTCACCGCCTCGCCGCCGCCGGCACGACGCTGCTGGTCTCCAGCCACGTGATGGACGAGGCGGGCGAGTGCGACGGCCTCGTCCTGATGCGCGACGGGCGCCTCGTCGCCCGCACGACGCCGGAGGGGCTGCGCCGGCAGACCGGC
>CAZEKK010000112.1:0-8380 GCA_964512905.1 uncultured Solirubrobacteraceae bacterium | reverse complement strand
GGAAAGAGGTCGTAGACGCGGTCGCGGTCCGCGTCGACGCCGTCGTCGGTGCGCAGGTAGGCGCCCATGTCGAGGTTCTCGCGGACGCTCATCCGGGAGAAGCAGTGGCGGCCCTCGGGCGACTGGCAGATCCCGCGCGCCACGATGTCCTGGGGCGCCATTCCCACGAGCTCCTCGCCGTCGAAGCGGATCGAGCCCTTCCGGGCCGGCGAGATCCCGGAGATCGAGCGCAGCGTCGTCGACTTGCCGGCCCCGTTGGAGCCGATCAGCGTGACGATCTCCCCCTCCTCGACCTGCAGCGACACGCCCTTGAGCGCCTCGATGTTGCCGTAGTAGGTGTGGATCTCCTGCACTTCGAGCAGGGCCATCAGGCGCCGACCTCCGCCTGGGTGCCGAGGTAGGCCTCCACGACGCGCGGGTTGGCCCGCACATCCGCCGGCGACCCCTCGGCGATCTTCTCGCCGTGATCGAGCACCGTCACGTGCTCTGAGACGTTCATCACGACCTTCATGTCGTGCTCGATCAGCAGGATCGTGAGGTCGCGCTCGTCGCGCAGCCGGCGCATGAAGTCGGTGAGCTGGGCGGACTCCTGCGGGTTCATCCCCGCCGTCGGCTCGTCGAGCAGCAGCAGCTTCGGGTCCGAGGAGAGCGCCCGCGCGATCTCGACCCGGCGCTGGTCGCCGTAGGAGAGGTTCACCGCGAGCTGATCGAAGTTGTCGTGCTTGAGTCCGACGTAGTCGAGCATCTCGCGGGCGTGGTGCGTGACGTCCTTCTCCTCGCGGCGCACCCGCGGCGGGCGGAAGATCGACCCGAGCAGCCCAGCCTTCATGCGGGCGTGCTGGCCGACCATGACGTTCTCGAGCGCGGTCATCGTGGCGAAGAGACGGATGTTCTGGAAGGTGCGCGCGACGCCGGCGGCGGTGATCCGGTCTGGCCGCTCCGACGTGACGTCGCGGCCGTCGAAGGCGATGCGGCCCGTCGTGGGCTTGTAGAGGCCGGTCAGCATGTTGAAGAACGTCGTCTTGCCGGCGCCGTTGGGCCCGATGATCGAGACGATCGACCGCCGCGGGATCGAGAACGTCACGTCGCTGACCGCCACGAGCCCGCCGAAGACCTTCGAGACGTTCGCGGCGTCGAGCAGCGGTCCGGCGGCCCCGCCGTCGTCGCCGGTTGCGTGGTGGGGCGGCTCGATGTGCGGCGCCGCGGGCGCGGAAGCGGACGCCGCATCGGGCGCCGCCGCTGCGTCCGGCGCCTGACCGGCGGGCTCGGACGGGACCGCCGGGTCGTTCGGGCCGTTCACGCCTTCACCTCGTAGAGCTCGGTCTCCCCCGCGCCGATGCCCTCGGTCAGCTCGAGCTTGCGCCGCCGCTCCGGCAGCAGGCCCTCCGGCCGCAGGATCATCATCAGCACGATCAGGAAGCCGAAGATCCCGAACGAGAGCTGGGTCAGGTCGAAGTCCAGCCCGATCTTCGACGGCACGCTGTTGAACACGTCGGGGATGAAGTAGCTGTTGATGAACGACAGCGTGATCGCGCCGATCACGACGCCCCAGATCGAGCCCAGCCCGCCGAGGATCACCATCGCCAGGATGAAGATCGAGAAGCCGAACTGGAAGACGTTGGCCTGCACGGAGTTGAAGTACATCCCCAGGAAGGCGCCGGCCATCCCGCCCAGTGCGCCGCCGGTCGCGTAGGCGAGCAGCTTGGTCTTCACGAGCGGGACGCCCATCGAGGCCGCAGCCACCTCGTCCTCGCGGATCGCAACCCAGGCCCGCCCGAGCCGGGAGTCGCGCAGGCGGAAGTTCACGAACAGCACGAAGGCGACCATCCCGAGGATGAACCAGTAGTACGGGCGCAGGTTGAACGCAGAATCGAACTGGTACCACCCGAACAGGTCGATCTGGTCGACCGGCGAAATCGCCTGGCGTCCATTGGTGAGCTTGTAGCCGGCGATCTCGACGTCCTCGCCGTTGACGGCGAAGCGGCCGATGATCTCGCCGAAGGCGAGGGTCACGATCGCGATGTAGTCCCCGCGCAGGCGCAGCGTCGGCAGGCCGATCACGATGCCCGCGATCGCCGCGAAGCCCACGGCGACCAGCAGGATCAGGAAGAAATTCAAATGGATCCCCGGCAGCGTCGCGGCGAAGCCGCTCACCCCGATGTGGATGCCCTCGCCGCCGTTGACCTGCGAGTAGAAGTCCGAGGCGAACCAGCCGACCGAGTAGGCCCCGAAGGCGTAGAAGGCCACGTAGCCGAGGTCGAGCAGGCCTGCGAACCCCACGACGATGTTCAGGCCGAGCGCCATCACGACGTAGGCCAGCGCGAGGATGCAGTCGTCCATGAACGCGCTGAGCGGCGCCTGCGTGAGCGGGAAGAGCGCAGCCAGGCCGAGGACGATGACCGCGACGGCGAAGTTGAAGTGCTTCCAGTCGCGGAAGCGGCGCAGGGCGCTCATCCCGCCTCCCTGGTCTCCTCGCCGAGGAGCCCCTGGGGCCGGAAGACCATGATGATCACCAGGTAGGCGAACACGACCGCCGGCGTCCACTGCGCACCGATGCGGTCGTCGGCGATCTGCTGGATGCAGCCGATGATCACGCCGCCGAGCACGGCGCCTTGGATGTTGCCGATGCCGCCCATGACGGCGGCGGTGAAGGCGATCAGGCCGGCCTGAAAGCCGCTGAAGTACCAGATCGTCGTCTGGTAGAGCGCATAGACGAGGCCGGCGGCGCCGGCCATCAGGCCGCCGAGCATGAAGGTGAAGGAGATCGTCGTGTCGACGTTGATCCCCATCAGGCGGGCGGCCTCGGGGTCCTGCGCGGTGGCGCGCATCGCCTTGCCGGCCCGGCTGCGCTGGATGTACATCGTCAGCCCGATGACCAGCGGCAGCGTCACGCCGATCGCCAGCAGGTCGGCGTTGGTGACCTGCACGCCGAAGATGGTGAAGTCGACGTTCTGGGCGTCGATGAGGTCCGGGATCGAGACCTGCGACGGGCCGAGCCACAGGATGCCGACATTCTGGAGGATGAACGAGAAGCCGACCGCGGTGATGAGCGGCGCCAGCTTCGGCGCGTTGCGCAGCGGGCGGTAGCCGACCCGCTCGATCATGACGTTGATGAGGGCGCAGACCGCCGCCGAGATGAGCAGGCAGGCGAGCAGGCCGAGGATGAGGCCGACGGGACCGGTGGAGGTCGTCAGCCCGAAGACGCTGTAGAGGCCGAAGGCGACGAAGGACCCGAGCATGAAGTTGTCGCCGTGGGCGAAGTTGATCAGCTCGATGATCCCGTAGACCAGCGTGTAGCCGATCGCGATCAGCGCCCAGATGGCGCCGTTCGAGACGCCGGCCATCAGGTTGTTGGCGAGGCCGGCGAGGTTGCCGTCCTGCGAGAGGTCCTGAATCCCGTACACGACGGGCAGGACGAGCAGGATGCCGATGAGCCCCCACTTCGAGAGGAACTCGCGGATCGCGGCGCCCGCGCTGCGGGCGGGCTTGGCGGTGATGGAGGCGGCCTCCATGAGAAGGTGAGGGAGCCCGGTCGGGGGCGGGCGAACCCGCCCCCGACCGATGCTGTGCCTCCTAGCCGCAGGCGCCCTGACAGAGCGCCGGGTCGGCCGTGATCTTCTTCTTGTAGACCGGCAGCCCCCCCTCGATGACATAGAGCCCGTAGTCGGTCAGGCTCGTGTCGCCGTTGGCGTCGATCGAGTACGTGCCCAGCACGCTCTTGCGGTCCTTCGTCGCGAAGAGCTGCTCGAGCACCGCGGCCCGGTCGTTGCCCTTGTCGCCGGCGCGCTTGATCGTGTCGAGCGCCAGCGCCATCGTCTCGTAGCCGTAGATCGCGTACGGGTCGGGCTGGGCCACGCCGTACTCGTCCTTGAAGCCAGTGATGACGGGCTTGGCGTCCGGCAGGTCCTCGAGGCCGAGGGTGGCCACGGTGACCTTCGTGCGCTTGCCGACGTCGGCGGGGATCCCGCCCTTGGCCGGGTTCGTGAACGCTTCCTCGGCGACGCCGTCAGGCCCGTAGAGCTTGACGGTCGAGTTCGCCGCGGCGACGTCCTTGAACACCTGCACGCCGTTCTCGCCCGTGACGCCCGCCCAGATGAAGCAGTCGGACTTCACGCCTTCGGCGAGCGTGCGGTAGTTCGGCGCGTTCTTGTCGGTGCCCTGGCGATCCTGCACCGTGATCTTGGCGACCTTGGCGGCCCCCTCGACGTTGCGCGCCAGTCCCGCGCCGTAGGTCGTCTTGTCGTCCCACAGCGTGACCGACTTGCAGCCGTCGTCCTGCATCGTCTGCACGAGCGCAGCGCCCTGGATCGTGTCGCGCGGGACGACACGGGCGTACGTGCGCTTGCCGGTCGGGTAGTACTTGTCCGGCTCGCCCGGCTCGGAGCCCGGGTCGTCCGTGGTCAGGCCGACGTAGGTGTTCGACGGGCTGATCTGCGGAATGCTCGCCTTGTTCAGGATCGGCAGCGACACCTTCGTGCCGCCCGAGTTGAACTCGCCGAGGTAGTAGATCGTCGTCTTGTCCTGGACGGCCTTGCGCGCGTTCTGGGCGGTCTGGCCTTCGTCGGCCGTGCCCGGGTTCTGCGCGGTGGAGTCGTCCAGCGACACGTACTTGATCGTGAAGTTCCCGATCTTGTTCGTGCCGTTCGTCGCCTGCTTCAGGGCGAGCTTCTCGCCCTGGATCACGGCTTCCGACTGGCCCCGGGACGTGCCCTGGAGCGGAAGGCTCGAGTAGATCGTGAGCTCGTTGCCCCCGGTCGACTCGCCGCCTCCGCCCTTGTCGTCGTCGCCGCACGCAGCGGCCCCGATGGCAAGTGCGGTGATGCTGCCTGCAACCACCAACCAACGTACTCGCAAGGAGTTCCCCCTCCTCTGAGGACTCAGAACAGTGGCGGGCATCCTAGTCAGGTCGCGGCCACTCATGCAATGCGCGGCTGGGTCAGCCCGGCGGAACGGTCACGGTTCGCTGCAACGCCAGCCCGCCGCCGGCGGGCCGGACGAGCGCGTAGGCGCCAACCGTGGTGTCGCCGTCGCCGGTGATCGAGTAGCGGCCGAGCGCCGAGCGCCGGTCGCGCAGCGCGAAGAAGGCGGCCACGACCGCGGGACGGTCGTTGCTGCGCGGCGCCGCGGCGCGAATCGCCGCGAGCGTCGCGGCCATCGCCTCGTGCCCGTACGCGGCCGCCGGCCCGGGCGCGCGAGCGTAGGCGCGCTCGAATCGGCGCGCAAACGCCCGACCACCCGGGAGCGATGCGGCGGGAAGCTGCGGATCGGTGAGCGTCGTCACGCGGGCGGCCGGGCCGAGGCCGCGCACGAACGCCGAGTCGGCGGCCAGGGCGCCCGGGCCGTAGAGCCGGGCGCCAGGCACCGCCTCGGCGACCGAGTCGAAGAGCGCCGAGCCGCCCGCCCACGCCGCGCCCGCGAGCAGGACGGCGTCCGGTCGCGCCGCGGCGACGTCCCGCGCCAGCGCCGTCTGATCGTCGAGGGACAGCGGGGTGCGCTTCGCGTCGACCGTGATGCCCTGCACCGGCGTGATCCCGACGCGCCGCGCGGTTCGCAGCACTCGCAGCCCGAGGGTGCGCCCGTAGAGGGTGTCGTCGTCGATCACGACGAGGCGCCGGGCGCCGTCGGCGCGCATGGCCTTGGTGAGCGCCGCCGCCTGGCGATCGTCGGCCGGCAGGATCCGCCCGAAGGTCCGGGTCTCGGTCGGGTAGTACTTGTCGGGCTCCCCGCTGGCGGCCCCGGCGGTCGTGGTCAGCCCGGCGACCGTGTCGCCGGGCGTGACAGTCAGGATCTGGCGCTCGTTGAGGATCGGGATCGCAATCGCGGAGGCGCCGGCGGCGAACTCTCCGAGATAGGCGATCGTCGTGGGGTCCTCGGCGGCCCGCCGGGCGTTGGCGGACACCCGGTCGGGGTCCCAGAGGCCGGTCGTCGGGCTCGCATCGTCGAGGGCGACGAGCCGGATCCGGAACCGCCCCACCCGGCCCCCGGCCTCCCGCAGCGCGAGCCGCTCCCCGCGGACCGCGTCGGCGGCCCGCTCTCGTTGGCGGCCGGTCAGCGGCCCGCTCGAGTAGATCGTCAGGGTTCCGCCGCGGACGACGTCGGGGTTCGTCGTCGCGCCGCTGTTCCCGCAGCCGGCGACGGCCAGCGCCGCGACAGCCGCGGCGCCCAGTCCGGCGGCCCGGCGTCGGCAGCGATCCGCTACGGTGCCGGGCGCCATGCGCCGCCTCTCCGCCGCCGTCGCTGTCGTGTCGCTCGCGTTGGTCATCAGCTCGTGCGGCAACGCCGAGATCACCGGCAACACCGACAAGAAGCCCAGCAAGGCCGCCAAGGCGCTCCTGAGCGCAGGACCGAACCCTAGCTGCCGGTCGACGGCGTCCGTGTCAGCACGGCGCGCCTACCTGATCGACAACCCTGCGCTCACCGACGACCAGCTCTCGATCGTCTGCCCGGATCTCTTCCCCGCCGACTACAAGGCCGACAAGAAGTACGACCAGTACAAGCGGTCGCGCGAGACGCCGTCGCCCACCGGCGGCACGCCGCCCGGCACGTCGACGACGCCGGGGACGCGGACGACGCCGACCACCCCCCGCACGACGACCGGCTGACGGGCGTCAGCCCGAGTCGGCGACGGTCGCTACTCCCGGTCGGCGCGGAGCCCCGGAATCAGCGGGCGGACGATGCGCCCGCCGAGGCCGAGGATGATCACCAGCAGGAAGAGCAGGAAGGTGTCGAACCCCCGGCCGGTGATCGACCAGGTGACGATCCACAGGCAGAAGGCGAAGGTGAACGTGACGAGGAGTCCCATCGGCGCGGCATCCTATCCGAGCGCGGCGGCGAACTCGCGCACGATGGCCCCGACGGCGCCGGCGGGGTCCTCCGCCTCGGCCGCCGCCCGGACCAGCCGCGTCCCGACGATCACCCCGTCGGCGCCGGCGTCGGCCGCCTGCGCGGCCTGCGCTGGCGTCGAGATGCCGAAGCCGATGGCGACGGGAACGTCGGTGGCGGCCTTGGCACGGGCGACCACCTCGCGGACGCCCTCGGCGAGGCTCGCCCGCTCCCCCGTCGTGCCGGTCACCGAGACGGTGTAGAGGAAGCCGCGGGCCCGCGCCCCGATGGCGGCCATCCGGTCGGCGGGCGTGGTCGGGGCCACGAGCGGGACGAGCGCGACGCCAGCGGCGTCGCAGGCCTCGAGCAGCGCGGGCGCCTCCTCGAGCGGCAGGTCGGGCACGATCAGCCCGCTGACGCCGGCCTGCGCGAGCGCTTGCGCGAACGCGGACCGGCCCCGCGCCAGCACGAGGTTCGCGTAGCACATGACCACGACCGGGACGGCGGGCGAGAGCGCCGCCGCGACGCCGAGCACGCCGCCGACCGTCGCCCCCGCCCGCAGCGCCGCCGTGCCCGCGGCGTGGATCACCGGCCCGTCGGCGAGCGGATCGGAGTAGGGCACGCCGAGCTCCACGAGATCGGCGCCGGCGGCGGCGCACGCCCGGCCGATCGCCTCGGACCCAACGAGCGTCGGGAACCCGCCCATCAGGTACGGCATGAGCGCCGCACGCTTGCCGGACGCCGCGAAGGCGCCTGCGATCCGTTCGGACCCGGTCACGAGCCGGCGCGGGTGGTGCGGCGGGCCACCTCGGCCAGGTCCTTGTCGCCGCGGCCGGAGAGGCAGACGAGGTCGGTGCCGGAGCCGGGGTTGGCCAGCACCCAGGCGAGCGCGTGCGCCGACTCGAGCGCCGGGATGATCCCCTCGAGGGCCGACACGTCGGCGAAGGCCGCGAGGGCGTCGTCGTCGGTGACGGCGACGTAGCGCGCCCGCCCGGAGTCGCGCAGGTGGGCGTGCTCGGGCCCGGACCCCGGATAGTCGAGCCCGGCCGAGACCGAGTGGGCTTCGGCGATCTGGCCCTCGTCGTCCTGCAGGATGGCCGACAGGGACCCGTGCAGGACTCCCGCCCTGCCTCCGGCGGTCAGCGGCGCGCCGTGGCGCCCGGTGTCGAGTCCCTCCCCGGCGGCCTCGACGCCAACGAGCTCGACGCCGGCGTCGCCGACGAACGGCACGAAGATGCCGATCGCGTTCGAGCCGCCGCCGACGCAGGCGATGACCCGGTCCGGCAAGGCTCCGGTGCGCTCGAGCATCTGGGCGCGGGCCTCGTCGCCGATCACCCGCTGCAGGTCGCGGACCAGCGCCGGGTAGGGCGCCGGACCCACCGCCGAGCCGATGATGTAGTGGGTCGTCGCCACGTTGCCCACCCAGTCGCGGATCGCCTCGGAGACCGCGTCCTTCAGCGTGCCGGTCCCCGTCTCCACCGGGGCGACCGTTGCGCCGAGCAGTTCCATGCGCTCGACGTTCGGGCGCTGGCGGCGGATGTCCTCGGTGCCCATGTAG
>CAZEKK010000111.1:1644-8389 GCA_964512905.1 uncultured Solirubrobacteraceae bacterium | reverse complement strand
GGCCAGCCGCCCTCAGCCGACCTTCGGCCCGAGGTAGTCGAGCTGGTACTGGCGCGACGCGGGGCCGCTGGCGACGTCGAGGAACTCGGTCTGGCCCGGCTTCATCTTCACGGTCGCGCAGACGTTCGCGCTCGGGACGCAGACCCCGTCGCCCTGGGCGTTGGCCTCCGAGGAGACCAGGAACTGTGCCGTCTTGCCGTCGCGCAGCAGGCCGAGGTAGATCACGAGCGGCTCGCCGGTCGACGGGAGCGGCGAGCCGGCCTCGACCTTGCGTGTCGGAAGCTGAGCGCCGGCCGTCCCGAAGCGCACAAGGGCGCGGACGGTCGTGTCCTCGGGCTCGCTGCCCGTGTCGGTGCCGCCGCCGGTCTGGTCGGTGCTCTGCGGCGTGTCCCCGCCGGACCCTCCCGACGTCTCCGTGACGGAGGTGTCGTCGACCACGACCGACGTGATGTCGGGCGGCGGCTTGGGCAGGTTCTGCTGGCGGAAGGGATCCTTGAGGCCGCCGGCCTGCAGCGGCCCGCCGCCGCCGGCCGTGAGGGCGACCGCCTGGCCCGAAGCCGGACCGGGGCCGGCGGCGGTGTCCGCAGCCGGCGCCGGCGGCGGTGCCGGGTCCGAGGACTTCGCAAGCAGCACGGGCACGGCGACCAAGGCGACGGCGAGGACGACGGCCAGCGGCCAGAGGCGCTTGTCGACGAGGTCGCGCCCGATGTTGCGCACGGCGTTCACGGCGCGGTCCCCGTGGCGGACGTCGTCGGCGGCGCCGAGGTCGTGCCGGTGCTGACCGGCTGGGTCCCGCCCGAGGGGGCCGCCGGCGTGGCGCCGTCGGTCAGGCCCTGGTCGGCGGGCAGCAGGTAGGCCATCGAGGACACCTGGGCGCGCATGCGGGGGAAGCCCTGCGGCGCCGCCTTCAGCGAGATCCCGTTGACCATCAGCAGCCGGCCCTTGACGGCGACGCTGCCGTCACGCGGCCGGATGTAGCGCTCGAGGCGCTGGAAGAAGTCGGCCAGCCGGAAGAAGCTGCCATCGAAGGTGAACGTGAACGGCATGGTGGGGAAGCCCGCGGGGCCCACCGTGGCGCCGGGCGGCAGCGTCGCGGTGGCGCTCTGCGTCGCCGGGGCCCCGGGCGCCGGCGCCGCGACCGGCTGCTGACCGCTCTGCCCGCCCGGCTGCCCGCTCTGCTGGCCGTTCTGGCCGTTCTGGCTGTTCGCCGCCGGCGGCGTCGCGGCGGCGGCGGCGGCCGCGCTGCCGCCGGCCGAGCCCGCGTCGAGCTTGACCGCGCGGAAATCCACGTCGGTCGCCGAGGCCGTGGACTGAAGCTGATAGACGAGGCCGGGCACGTCGTCGTCGACCGGCACGGCCTTGCCCAGGCGCGCCACCGTCGCGTAGTCGGCGGCGTACTGGGCGCGCGCGGCCATGCTGGCGTCCACGGAGGCCTGGGCGGCGTCGCGCCGCTGCTCGGCGGCGGCGACCTGCTTCCCGAGCTCGGCGGCGTCATCGCGCTTGGGCCCGAGCACCAGGAACCAGAACGCGGCCAGCGCGGCGACGCCGATCAGCACGAGGACGACGATCCGGTCGCGGCGGGTCACTGGGCCGCTCCGGTCGAGGCCGGCTGGGCACCTGCGCCGCCGTTCGCAGCGCCGCCCGCGGGCGGGCTCCCGGCGGCCGGTGGCGGCGTTGCCGCCGGCGGAGCCTTGAAGAACACGACGACGGAGAACTTGGGGATCTTCGGGTCGCCGTAACGGCAGTCGTCGCTGGAGCTGGCCACGGCGCCGCCGTCGGCGGACTCGCCGCCGGACTGGTCGGAGTCGATCTTCTCCGACGCGCCGAGGGTCACGCGCGAGACGCCGTCCATGAGGCGCAGCCGGGCCATGACCCGCGAGACGTCGGCCTGGGTGCGCGTGCAGCCCACGATCTCGATCGCGGGCGCGTTGACCTGGCCGCGCAGGCTGCTGGTGTCGCCGCCTCCGCCGCCCGCGAAGCTGACGCCGGGCGCGACGGTGCCGACGATCGAGGTCAGCCACACGTTGGCGGGCATGACCCGGGCCATTTCGCGCATCGCGCGGTCCCAGGAGAAGCGGCTCTGCGCCAGCGACGCGACGGTGCGGACACGGTTCTCGCGCAGCGCCGAGAAGTCGGCGTACGGCTTCAGCCGGGCGGCCTGCGCCTCGGCCTGAACGGCCTCCTGCTCGACGGTGGTCAGCGCCGCCTGGCGCTCGGAGACCTGGTTGGTGGTCAGGACGAAGGCCGTGACGGCCACGAGCGCCAGCCCGAGCGCCCCGAGCACGGCGTAGACGCCGACGCCCGATCGCGTCGGCGCGGTCGCACCGCGCTTGAGGTCATCCGGGATGAGGTTGACGGCCTTCACGCCGCGAGCTCCTCCACCGCGAGGCCCGCGGCGACGGTCACCCGACCGGCGTCGATGCCGGCCAGCACGCCCGGGCGGGCTTCGCCGACGACGCGGCTGGCGACCGGCACGCCGAGATCGGCGGCGAACCGCTCGGCGAAGCCCGGGATGCTGAGGGCCGGGCCGGTGAGGATCGCGCGCTCGACGCCGAGCGCCATCTCCTGGCTGCGGTAGAAGTCCATCGAGGCGCGCACCTCGTCGGCGATGCGGCGCGTGCCGTCGGCCAGTTCGGCGCGGGCGTCGTCGACGATCGCCGGATCGCCTTCGATGGCGTCGGTGGGGACGCGCAGGCCCACGTGGCCGAGCCACTGGTGGCTGTGGTCGAGCCGCAGGCCGCGGCGCTCGGCGAGCCCGGCCGCCATCGACTCGAGGCCGGTGCTGACGATGCGGGTGAACCGGCAGACCTGGCCCTCGGCGACGGCGACGTTCGTGAGGCCGCCGACGTTGACGTAGAGGGTGGTCCCGCCGCCGTCGTCGGAAGCCGCATCCCCGCCGCGGCCGGCTCCGGCTGCACCGGCTGACGCGTAGCCGTCGGTGCCGCCCGCGGCCAGTGGAACCGGATCGGGCGGGTCGGCGTAGGCACCGAGGTCCGCGAGATCGGGATCGCCGGCGCCGCGGCCGGCGTCGGCGCGGCGATCGGGAGAGTCCGCCGCATGCAGCCCGGGGAGCTCCTCGTCCACGGATGGATCGGCGGGGTGCAGCCCGGGAATCTCCTCGCGCCGCGGCGCGCCGGCGCCGGTGTCGGCACGCGGGCCCGCGAGCAGCGGCGCCGTCGCGGCGGCGCTGCCGTCGGTGGCCGTCACGCCGCCCCCGGATCCGAGCGCCCGCACCATGGCGAAGGCCGCGAGGTCGATGCCCTCGGGGCGAAGCCCGGCCTGGCGGGCCGCGGCGAGCAGGCGCTCGATCATGTCCCGCCGCGCGGCGACGAGCACGACGCGCGTGCGGTCGCCCTGGTCGGTCTGGACGACGCCGAGCGAGTGGTAGTCCAGCACGGCCTGCTCGAGCGGCATCGGCACCTGCTCCTGGGCCTGGAAGCGGACCGCGGCGTCGAGTTCCTTGCGGTCCTCGATCCGTGGCAGGTCGAGCGTGCGGACGACGATGCGCTGGTTGGCCACGCCGATGCGGACGCGCTTGCCGAGCGTGTGCTCCTTGAAGAACTCCCTGAGCGCCTCGGCCAGGGCGGCGACGTCGACGACCTCGCCGTCGCGGATCAGCCCAGGGGCGAGCGGCGCGGTCGCGGCGCGGCTGACCGCCGTGCCGGGCCCCGAGACCTCGGCCGCGGCGAGGTAGCCCGGCTCGATGTCGAGCCCGACCACGGTGCGGGAGCGGCGGTTTGGGAGGGCGAGGGCCATGTCGGATTGGGCGGACGCAGTCGGGTCGGCGGGCGGCGCCGCAGCCACGGCGGGCCCGTCGCCCCGGAATTCGGCCCCAAGCCCCCCGTTCCTGAGCCACGGGCGCATCCGCCCATCCATTCGTCCACGTCCCGCCGCGCCCGAATCGGCCCGCTGGCCGGAGCCGCGGCGGACCGGCAGGGCTCAGAAGCGATCGAGGTACCAGCTCACGATCTCGGGTCCGGCGAACAGCCCGACGAGCCCGCCGAGGGCCAGGAACGGCCCGAAGGGCACCGCCGTCTTGCGGCCCTCACCGTCCCCCCGCTGGCGTGAGATCACGATCAGGCCGCCGACGGTCCCGAGGATGAGGGCGGCGAGGATCGCCGGAGCGACCTCGCGGCCGAGGTAGAGGCCCATCACCGCCGCCAGCTTGACGTCGCCCATGCCCATCCCGCGCGGGTAGAGCAGCGCCGCCACGAGGAAGAAGCCGCCCGCCGCCGCGCCGGCGATGAGGTGCTCCGGAAGCGCGTCGAAGTCGATCAGCGCGACCAGCACCGGCGCCAGCACCGCGAACGGGAGCAGGAGCCGGTTCGGGATGATCCGGTGGTCGAGGTCGATCAGCGCGACCGGGATCAGCAGCGTGACGAAGGCGATCCCGAGCCACACGTCGCGATCGGCGCCCAGCGTGGCCAGGCAGGCGCAGTAGAGCGCGGCCGTCCCGGCCTCGACCAGCGGATAGCGCGCCGAGATGGCGGCGCCGCACGAGCGGCAGCGGCCCCGCAGGAGCAGCCACGAAACCACCGGGACGTTGTCGTAGGGCTTGACCGGCGCCCCGCAGGCGGGGCAGCGCGAGCCCGGCGAGACGAGCGACTCGCCGCGCGGCAGGCGGTGGATGACGACGTTCAGGAACGAGCCGACGAGCAGGCCCGCGACGGCGGCGATGGCGTAGGCCATGGGCGCGCGATGCTATCCCGAGGCCCGGCGGCGGCCTACAGCGGCGGAAGCTGCTCGGTGTAGCGGACGATCCGCCATGCGGACTGGACCGGATCGAGGAAGTTCGGCGGCGAGCGGTAGCGCAGCCGGTCGTCGTAGTTGTAGCGCTTGGTGTACCCGTTCAGGACGCTGTTGCCGCTGCCGCGCCCGACCGGGCCGCGGAACTTCTGGGCGATGACGCCGTTGACGGTCAGGTTGCCCAGGGCCGCCCCGCAGTAGTAGTTGTCGACGGTGAACGAGTGCTGCAGCGAGAGGATCGCCGCGTCGATCGTGACGTCGTTCATCGTCTGGCCCGCCCCGGTCACGTTCGTGCAGGAGTTGTTGGCGCCGCGATTCGTGACCGGGTGCCAGACGCGGATGAAGTTGTTGGCGATCAGCCCGAGCATGACGTCGCCGGAGCGCCGCACGTCGCCGTTGACGACGATGTCCTTCTCGGCGGCGATCGTGAGGTTCGCCCCGTAGGTGCCGCGCAGGTAGACGTCGCCGCAGCCGGCGGGCGCGCTGTAGGGATCCAGCGGCTCGTAGCCCGCCCCGCAGACGCCGTTGGAGACGTAGATGACCCCCTTGGGCGGATAGGCCATCGGGGTGCCGTTGACCGTCATCGAGCCGGCGCTGAGCACGATGTCCGTGCGCCCGGTGAAGCGGTACGCCGGGTCGGCGATCGTCTTGAGCGACGTGCCGGACGGCGGCAGCGTGAGGATCGGCGAGCTCGGGGCCCACGTCCCGACGAACGTGGGGCTGTTGCCCGAGCAGTTGCCCGAGCCGCGCCACCCTTGCGGCGGCGACGAGACCTCGATGCGGTCGTCGGTGTTGCGCCCGAAGTCCGGCGAGCCGCAGATGAGCAGCTCGTCGTTGGTGTGCAGCGGCCCGGCGACGATGTCGTTGGGCGCGAACTGGATCTCGGTGCACTTCACCCCGCCCGGCCCGGTCTGGCTGGCCCGGCCCTCGCGGTAGTAGCGCGGGCACGCGCTCGATGCCCAGGTCACCACGGCAGAGCTCTGGTTGAGCCCGTACCAGGCCGGGTCGCTGGTCTCGTAGTCGGTGAAGTAGAGGTAGTCGAGGAAGCCGCGGCGCCGGAACGTCGCGATCAGCGTCCGCTTGACCTTCCCGGGCGCGGCCCGGCCGGTCGCGCGGATGCGGAAGGTGCCCTCGCGGGAGTTGATCATCGTCCCGTCCGGGTTGGACGAGCTGCACGACGACGCGCCATTGGCCGGCAGCAGCTCGAGCGTGTACTCCGAGACCGAGTTGCGCAGCTGGCGCCAGCGGCGCGGATCGGCCCCGCTGCCCGACCAGGCCTGGTTGACGGCGTTGGGCATCGGGACGCCCGTGCACTTCGCCCAGTAGGCGTTGTCGCGGTTGAGATGGGAGAGGTAGTCGTGGATCCCGGCCTCGGCGGCGGCGTAGGCCTGCTTGGTGTCCTGGTCGGCGCGGGACACCGGCTGGTCCTGGTCGGTGGCCGCGAACGCCGCGATGGTCATCATCGAGCCGATCAGCAGCGCCCCGAGGACGACGATCATCGCCCATCCGTCCTGCGCGGCGGCGGCGGTCCTCAGACGCATTGCGGGCTCCGGTCGGGGTCGGTGGGGTCCGACGTGCGGACGTAGACGTAGTTCTCGAACCAGCTCGAGCGCCGGTCGGTGCTGGTCCTGCCGATCGGCCGGGCCACGTAGGAGATCGCGACCTGGACGGTGCGGGCCCGGTCGTTGTCGTTGAGCGGTACCGCGAGCAGGCGGTTGGGCGCGATCGGCTCGGTGCCGCTGAAGCCGTAGTAGCGCAGGAACGGCGTTCCCGGCACGAGGTCGACGTTCTCGAGCAGCACGCGCGTGCGCCGCAGCGTGAAGGTCATGCCGTTGGGCGGCGTGCCGGCGCCGTTCCAGACCTGCTCGGTGATCGTCCGCGCCGCCGGGCTGTAGGTGATCCGGAACTTGTCCGGCAGGAAGGTGTCGGTGCCGGGCGCGGCGCGGTTGTTGCTGTCGCCGAGGTCGCCGTAGAACTCGACGTAGTTCTGGTCGCCGCC
>CAZEKK010000111.1:0-1544 GCA_964512905.1 uncultured Solirubrobacteraceae bacterium | reverse complement strand
CGCCCCGGCACGTCGCAGTCCAGGACGAGCGTCGTGCGGGTGTTCTCCTGGACGCTCGTCGTGTCGGCGACGGGGCTGACGCCCTGGCGGTCGACGCAGCCGCCGCTCAGCGTCGCGGTGTAGTTGCCAGACGGAATCGGCCCGAAGACGATGCAGCCGCTGCTGTTGGTGAAGTCGCTGAAGCTGCCGGCGCCCGACGTGCTCACCGACACGCCGGAGACCCCGGTGCCCGACCGGTTGAGCACGAGGACGGCCAGGCCGCCCGCGTTCGGGGCGATCAGGCTGCGCTGGACCAGCGGCGTGCTCGTCGGCCCCATCTTCGGCCAGCGCACCGTCGAGACGATCTCGATGTAGTCGGCGTTGGCGTCGCCGGCGGTGCAGGTGGCCGTGGCGCCGTTGTCGCCGACCCACTGCGCGGAGGAGGTGACGGTGTACGGCACGCCGGCGACCGTCCGCGTGTAGGTCTCGTTGAGCCGGTAGAGCGCGGGGTGCTTGTAGGCCCGCAGCCGCTCCTGGTCGGCCTGGGCGATCCCGGCGGCGGTCGCGCGGGCCTTGATGTCCCCTGAGCTGGCGGCGGCGCCGTCGAGGCTCGAGTAGACGGCCAGCCCGATCGTCACGAGCAGCAGCGCGCTGACGAGGACCTCGACCAGCGACCAGCCGTCCTGCGCGGCCAGGCGGCGGCCTGCGGTCGCGCGCACGCGGGATGCGGTGTCGAGAACGGACGGCATCTGCTCGCACCTCGGCGGCCTGGACTGCGGCCTTGACCTCGGGGTGCGAACGGACAACGGATGGTCGAGCGCGGCCCGGGCCGGGCCGGGGGGCCGCGCGCCCCCGGAACGCCGACGGGGCGGGCCATGTGGCCCGCCCCGTGCGGTCAGACGTGATGTCCGGAATCGGCTACCAGGTGCCGGAGGCCGGGCAGGCGCCCTTGCCGACCGGCGCGCAGGTGCGGGTGACCCCGCCGCCGGCTGCCTTGGTGATCGTGTACACGCCCGCGGTGTCGGACTTCGACTTCGCGGTGATCGTGTAGCTGTTCGCCGTCGCGGCGGTCACGGCCACCTGGCCGACGCCGGCGCCGATCGACAGGCCGCTGGGCCCGTCGGACTCGAGCTCGGCCTGGGTGTCGCACTTGGTGTAGTCCTGCTCGGTCGCGTAGCACGACTCCACCTGGGAGAGCATGTTGCGCGCATCGGACTTGGCGGACGAGTCCTGACCCTTCGACCGCTGGCCGAGGAAGGTCGGCAGGGCGATCGCGGCGAGGATGCCGATGATCAGGATGACGACCAGGAGCTCGATAAGGGTGAAGCCCTTCTCGTCCTGGGCGCGCTCGCGGAGCTTGTGCAGCATTGAATCCTCCTTGGATTCGTTGGGCCTTGATGCCTGGTCGCCAGTCCAGGCCGCCCTGCCGCTGGGGTGGGAGCGTGCAACGCACTTCCCCGGTGGCAACCCGGCTGCCTCCCCCGGCTGTCTCTCCGGGACTCCTGAGGTCCGTGGCTTTGCGTCCCGCCCTCGCGGACGGTTTGCCCTGAGCACCTTGGTCTGGC